>CAYHLN010000001.1:0-31544 GCA_964357505.1 Candidatus Woesearchaeota archaeon
CTTGACCATAAAAAGAATTATAACGGATTGGGTGTCCTATTGCATCGTTTAACATTGTTTTATCAGCCCATGGAGAGTATTAAAATTTATGTTAAAACGAACTTCTTGCATAAGCTGAAAGTTTTAAGCGAAAGCGAAAACTATTGAGGGATTACTGCGTGCTTGTAGGTTACTACTCTTGCTCCTTTAACCTCTCTAGCGCCGTAACGACGATCTGCTTGAGTTGTGCCTGTGTATTCAAATACTCCATGGCGCGGCGCTCAGTATGAACAAACGGTTCTTCTGCGGCCATTTGCTCAAGCTCTGCTGGATAAATAAATTCAGTATACTGCCTACCGTTGATTATGATGGGCTTATTTGCGTGAGGATCACAAATCAATTCTATTGTTTTCTTTGGAGGATCTCCTTTTCTGCGAGGAGGGTCTATGTCGCGAACCCGGCGACCAAGGCGTTCTGCTTTAAACATTTCGACCATCGGTTCATTTGTCGCTTGCTGTTTTTAAATCTTGCTGCGCGCGTTCGGCCTTCGGCCTCACTCTTAATGAGACAATTTTTTAGACTGTTTGGAAAAACAAACAGCTGTTTAAACGGGTTTTATCGACGATAAAGAAGCGTTTTAAAAATTGAAAAAAAAGAAAAATAAGGAAGGATTATGGTTATCTGCAGCCCTTACAGACTCCAATAAGCATTGCAATACCTGCAATACCGACTATGAGATAAATAATAGCTTCAAATGTTGGCCAGGATCCGAAAATCCAGCCTACCACGTTCCAATTAGGGTTTCCAAGAAGGATTCCTAGACCGTATAAGCCCCAGTTTAAGGATCCAATGATCACTAAAATACCGCTGATCATTGCCCAAGTACCATGGCAACCACAGATGCAAGAAGAATCTTGCATTGCGCGAGATGATTTTGTTTTGCTTTTCATTATTCTTTAGCCTCCTTTCAGAAATGTAATAGAAGGTAATGGGTTTTCTGCTTTAAAAACGTTTGTTAAACGGGTGTTGGAAAAGACAAACGGGTAATCAAAAATAAAAATAAGTGGTTTGAGAGCGTTATCTCTTGCGACGTGATGAGTAGTTTCTCACCAATTTACTAATACCGATGATTAAAACTACTGCAGCGAGGAGCCATGCAAGCGGTCCGCTCGTGACTGTACCCAGTGGGGTTACTCCCAAGAGGGGCAGGAATAGAAGAATTCCGGCAATTGTGACCAACCAAGCAGTTAATTTTGCCATTTCAACACCCCCTTTCAGTACCATTTGATTTTAGGAAGAGGTTAGCGGAGTTTTTATAGTTTTGCTGAAAAAATTGAGGCTGTTTGGGGGGTTTAAACAGGTGTTTGTGGCTGTTTAAACAGGTGTTTGTCCGTTGTAGGGGGGTGTTGTGAGGGTGTTTAAGGGGTGTTTGTGGCTGTTTAAAAGATATATTCCGATAGGTTATTTTGTAACATAACATTTATAAATAGCGACGTAGTATAGAGTATATGTTCGGTTGGTTATTCAAAAAGAAGGGTGTTGAGGGGGTAGGGGATCTGGAAAATAAGACTAAGAAGAGTTTTGATGCTGTTAAAAGTGACTTAGACAAGGTTGGAGCGTGGGTTAAACACCTTGATCAGCAAGATAAACACCTGTTTGATATTTTAAACGAGCTTAAACACGAGATATCGTCGGTGAGAGATGAGGTTGAGGGAGTCAAGGAAGCAGTTGCGTTGGTTGATTTTGAAGCGAAAAACAAACAGGTGTTTAAGAAAACGGCTGTTTTAGGCAAACAGGGGGCTGTTTTTGGTGTTCAAGAACCTGTTCAAACAGCTGTTCAAACAGGCAATTTATATGATATTTTGCATAATTTGTCTTCAAATGAAAGGCTCCTTATTTTTACGCTTTTGAATGCTGGGGGAGATATGAAGCTGAGCTATGAGGATCTAGCCCGCCTTTTGGGAAAAGAGAGATCTACGGTTCGAGGCCAAATTAATGCTATAAAACAGAAAAGTGAGGGTTTAATACATGAATTAACCGAACCTAATGGGAAGAAAAGAGTGTATGTAACTGAAGAAGTTCGCTCTAAACTGCTCAAATACGCAAAAGTGAGAGTTGCATCGGCTGAAAAGAAGAAGAAAAGTAAGAAAAAGCAGCTCGAAATTGAGAAAAGTGAGGGTTTGGACGAATGAACCGATGTCATATTAGCCGATTTGTGAGCTTTTTTAGAGGGCATGTTGTAGTTGAGCGAAAAGTGAGTCTTTTCCACGAGATGTCTGAGAGCCAAAAAGCATTTTTAGAGAGACAAAGTGAGGGATCGCCGGCATTTTACTTGGGCGATTCTGAAGTGAGAGAAACACCTCAGGTAATAAGTTCGTATTAATTCTTTCTCTATGTTGAAAGATGTTGTGCGAGACTTAGCTGGGGCTGGGAAAGTTATTCGGCTAAGCGGTTTAACTCTAATTTAGAGCTCGCGGAGCTGCATAATGGTAGGAAGAGTCGCAACTCTCTTCAAATCAGGAGAAATGGAAAGGGCAATTTTCTTGTTATTTTCCTTGCTTTTCTCGACGGGAATGCCCTTATTAATGATTTTACGCACGTAATCCCGTATTGAACTTTCGCTTAGTTTGAGATGCTTTGAGAGAAAATGGTAGTCTGGTTGTTGATGGAGCTCATCGAGGGTATAAATGGCACTGAATACGGCCATTTCTTGATCGGTAAGTCGTTTAAATTTAACACGAACTTCTTTACGGAGCTCGTCTAAGGAGTTAAGGACTTCTGCGGCTCTAGCCAAACGCCCTATTTCATCGCTTTTTCCTGTGTGTTGGATGTGTCTGTCTGTCTGGCTGGCTGTGAGGCTGTCTGTCTGTCTGTCTGTCTGAACCCCCTCGTTTCCAGTGGAAAAGGCTATATTTGGGCTTTTTAGACCGTATTGAGCCTGTTGGTAAGGTTCGGTTAATTTATCTGTCTGGTTTATCTGTTGGTCTGTCTGATTTTGAGGGCTTTGTGTCTGATATGGGGGAGGGAAGATTTCTGCCTGATAACTGAGTGTTTGCCTCAGGTCACTGAGCTGCTGTTGAAGAAAAAGAATCTCATTTCGTAAGGAATCCATGTCCTGTCTGACCTTTGCAAACGCATCTTTGATAGGATCCATGGTAACGGGAAGTGGAGAAGATTATAAGGATTGCTGTTGTCGTGTTTTTCTCTAAACACCATAATGCTTAAAAGACTCTCTTTATTGAGGTGCTGCGTGTTGTACGTCGTTGGACAAGGAAATAATCAAATCCCTTTGGCTGACGGGGATTATGTAATAGCTCCTTACCCTCATAATATTGTAATCGAACGCAAGGAGATGGCTGAAGGGAAGGGAGGCTTCCGTACCCTGTTACTTGCTACTGTAGGCGTACTTTCCAACAGACCCTCGGGAGATCTAGAAAGAATTTGTGAATTTCAAGTTAGGGGAGATATCCTCTCCGGGGATCGACTGACTAAAGGAGCGTCCATCAGGCTTTCTGCTGAACAGAAAACGGCAGGTTGTGTCGCAACCTTCATTTATACTAACGCATCTAAAAAGCCCGATAGGGAGAATGGTGAGGAAGAGGATAGGGGAGATGGCAAAATCCTCGTTGAGTTCGGTTACAAAGAGAAATAACTATCGGCGCTGCACTTTTTGATAAGCTTCAAAAGCTCTATTGGAGAGACGCCAACGGATACGACGGACATAGAGTGTGCCTTCTGCATTCTTCGTTACACGAACGATAAGCTTCTGTTTTTCTAGGCCAAGTAGTAGAGCTTTGATGAACTCCTCATCTCGAGCTACTTCTTTTGCGATGTCTGCTGTATGTGCTGCTTCTGGAGCGATTGAGAATAAGTAGCCAATTATATGTTCTGAGATCTTTTCTCTTTTTACAGCTGAAATTGAAGGCATACGTTAGTCAGGGAATAAACATTTTTATATCTTCGGGGAGCACGAAATGGTGCGTATCTATCACAACCCTTTTATAGTCCTGCTCTGAGGTAACCATTCCTTTAAAGAGGATATTCTCTATGAAAACACAGATGAAATCAGACGTAGCTCGGACATACCCGTATATTGAACCAGTTAGTGAGCGGGAGCTTCAGGAGATTTTACACCCGCTTGTTAAAGAGTGGTTTTTCTCACGGTTTGAAGCATTTAGTTTAACGCAGCTTTATGGGGTTTATCCTATTCATTCGCGAAAGAACATTTTGATTACTGCACCTACGGGAGGAACCAAGACGCTGACCGCATTTCTTGCTATTTTGAATTACTTAGTAGGCTTGGCTGCTAAGAAAGAATTAGAGGATAAAGTGTATGCTGCATATATTAGTCCCTTGAAAGCCCTGAGTAATGATATTTTTGTTAATCTAGAGCGGCCGCTTGCTGAAATTACTGAGCTAGCTAAGACTAAAGGTATCGAGCTTCAGGAGATTCGCGTTGGATTACGAACTGGTGATACGACTGCCTCTCAGCGGGCGAAAATGGCTCGAAAAATTCCTCATATTTTGGTAACTACTCCTGAAAGCTTGGCTATCGTGCTTGTTGCACCTAAATTTGGAGCAAACCTTGGTGCGCTTGAGTTCATTATTGTAGATGAAATTCATGCGATGGCCAATAAGCGAGGTGTGCATTTGAGCTTGACTCTTGAGCACTTGAGTGAAGTGAGTTTAATTGAGCCGACACGTATTGGGTTAAGCGCGACTATTGCTCCTTTGGAGGAAATTGCAGGATTCTTAGTAGGCTCTGAGCGTGAGTGTACCATCGCGGAAGTAAAAATGATAAAGGGAATGGATATTTCTCTGCTTTATCCAACGACTAACTTGCTTGAGGCCGAAGCCCCGGGGCAGCAGAAGAGGCTCTATCACTTGCTTGATGAGTTAATCCAAGAACATAAAACAACGCTTATCTTTACGAATACCCGTAACGCAACTGAACGCATTATTCATTACTTGGATTTGCACTTTCCCGGGAAGTATACTGGCTTGATTGGTGCGCACCATAGTTCGATGAGTAAAGCTACACGGTTTGAGATTGAAGAGCGGTTGCGTAAGGGTGAATTGAAAGTTGTTGTAACGAGCACGAGTTTGGAATTGGGCATTGATATTGGAAGTATTGATCTTGTTGTTCTCTTGCGATCTCCGAAAGGAGTGGCTCGAGCGTTACAGCGTATTGGGCGTGCAGGGCATAAACTCCACTCGCAACCAAAGGGTCGATTTGTCGTTCTTGATCGGGATGATCTCGTTGAGTGTGGAGTGTTGATGAAGCAAATGGTTGAGAAGACTATTGATCATATCCATATTCCTGAAAATGCACTTGATGTGCTCTCTCAGTACATTTTTGGTCTTGCTATTACTCGCGTTTGGAACGCAGAAGCTATGCTTAAACTGGTAAGAAAGAGCTACTGCTATCGATCACTCCCGAAGGATGACTTTTACGCCGTTGTGAGCTACTTGGCAGGAGATTACGCACTTGAAGAGCGACACGTGTATGCTAAAATCTGGTATGATCCTAAAACGGGGGAGATTGGGAAGCGCGGGAAGCTGGCTCGGATCATTTATATGACTAATATTGGAACCATTGCTGAAGAAGGCTACATTGAAGTCGTAATTGGATCAGGAGGGCGTAAGGGAGAGACTGTGGGAAGTATTGATGAGGCTTTTCTCGAGCGGCTGCATCGGGGCGATGTCTTTGTACTTGGAGGGGCAAAGTATCAATTTCTCTTTACCAGAGGTATGAAAGCGTACGTACAGGCAGATATATCGCGTTCCCCTACAGTACCGAGTTGGTTCTCTGAGCAGCTGCCCTTGAGTTATGATGTTGCTATTGCTATTGCACAGCTACGAGGGTTGGTCAAGGAGCGTTTAGCGAATAAGAAAGAGTGTGTTGCCTTTTTGCAAAAGTACCTCTATTGTGATCTTGCGGCTGCAGATATGATTTATGATTACTGTAAAGAACAAGCAGATTTCTCGGAGATTCCTGATGGGAAAACGCTTGTGGTTGAGAAGTTTAAAGGTGAGAAAGAGTACTTGCTCTTTCATTCTATGTATGGTCGGCGCGTTAATGATGCACTCTCGCGAGCATATGGATTCGTTGCCGCACAACAGAGACATCGAGATGTTGAAATTGGAATTAATGATAATGGCTTCTTTGTTGCAGGGGAAAAGCTTGATGAACGAAAGATCCTGGAAGCGGTGACTTCAAAGAATTTGGATGAAATATTGATGGAAGCTATTGAGAAGACTGACGTACTGAAGAGACGCTTTAGACATTGTGCTGCTCGAAGCTTAATGATCTTACGAAGCTATAAGGGGATATCTAAATCAGTGGGTAAGCAGCAAGTTCATTCTGGCTTTTTACTTGCGACGGTGCGGAAGTTGAGTAAGGAATTTCCTATTTTGCGGGAAGCTAAACGAGAAGTGTTGCAGGATTTAATGGATATTGGGCGAGCGCGGGAAATATTATTACGTATTGAGCGAGGTGAGATTACTCTTAAGAAAACACTTACGCCTATTGTGTCTCCTTTCGGGCTTATTCTTATGACACAGAACCATACTGATTTTATTAATATGGAGGAACGAGCTGCCTTTTTGAAAAGAATGCACGAGCTGCAATTGAAGGTGATTGGCGGTAAGAAATGATTGAATATATTGGGAAATGTTTGCTTATTGATAAGAAGATTTTGGTTGTTGGAGATTTACATTTAGGATATGGAGAGTCGTTGCGACGCTCGGGAGTGTTTTTACCAGCTAATGTGTATGCTTTGATTAAGGAAGATCTTGAGCTCGTATTTTCTGCTGTTGGGAAGGTTGAAGAGATCGTTTTTTTAGGAGATGTTAAGCATGCCATTGGAACGATTTTAGGGGAAGAGCGACAGCAGCTTATGCAACTGATTACCTTTATTTCCAATCATTGTACCAAGATTGTTGTGGTGAAAGGCAATCATGATGTGCTGCTTGAGCCACTTCTACGGGATTTTGCTGTTCACCTTGTTGATAGTTATCAATACAAAGATATTGTTTTTGTTCATGGAAATAAAGATGTGGCTGCTTTACATGAGAAAGGAGTTGGTGTATGGGTAATGGGGCACGCACATGCCGCTATAACGCTCACCGAGAACTCTAAAGCTGAGACGTATAAGTGCTTTCTTGTCGGAATGTATAAGGGAAAACACGTTATTATTCTTCCCAGCTTCTTTCCTTTTGCTGAAGGAAGCGATCCCCGATACTCTGCATTTGATCTTGCATGGGAATTTCCCTTAGCATCTTTTCAGGTGAAGGTTGTTGGAGAAGGGCTTGATGTTCTTGATTTCGGACAATTAAAGAAGATTCCTTAAGTTTTTGGGGCCTGTACACCCGAAACGCGAGGGAATTTTAAGTGTAAGGGAAGATTAAGTTGCTCTTCCAGCTCCAGGGCCCTTACATTGCACTTGGTCATGATTAAATTAATGAGGGGTATTTTGATTTTTTCAGGAATTTCGTTCTTTTTCCAACTCTTGAGTACCTCTTTGGCGGTATCATCGTCCAAACTGAGGAGAATAGAACCGGCAAAGGAAATTTCTGCATTTTTAGGTTCATAGAGGACCGTATACTTGAAGCCCGCTTTCACTATTTCTTCACTTTTGAGCATCGGAAGGGTGTCTTTTGACACATCGGTGAATTCAATGTTTGTTACCATACTCCCTGGGTTTTCGAATTTCTCTTCCCGGGAAGCATGTATTTTCGTTAGATTGAAACCGAGTACTTTCATAGTGAAGATGGAAAAAGGTTGTTTTTAAAGATTGCTGTTTTACGCCAGATCTTCTTCTGAAACAACGACGAAATCCCCTATTGCAATAATGGCGTTATACGGAACAATTGGTTCCTTTTCTTGAGAGATTTCAAGGTTAAGGTTCTTTGTATAAGCTGTTGCATCTTTAAGAACAATTTGAAGTAGCTCGCCTGTTCTTGTTTCGAACGTGATATCTTTAACAAATCCCAATCGGCGACCTTCTTTTGTAACGACTAATTTGCTCAGAATTTGATTGAGCGCCTTTTTATCTATTGCCATGCTCCATGAGCGAGGAGGAGTTTATAAAGTTTATTATCATCGCTTGTATGTTTCTCCATATTGTATGATTTTGAGGGCTGATCTTTAGAATTAAGAGCAAGCAGACTATACCCTCACCCCTTGGTTTCGGATGGAGTTAATAGGTATATTTATATATATCTATATATTCGTTATATTTATATATCTATTTATAAATTTAATTATAGTATAGTATATAGATATACTGATATACTTTAGCAATGTTCGTGTTAATCATTTCATGTTATTATTTGGTTTTTCTTTTTTCCATATGAAACCATGGTGTGGGGGTGATGGTTGTTTTTACTTACTAGTGAAACTAGAATCGTCGGGAAAACACTCTTCTTTCTTGCTTTCGACTTGAAATATAGGTTCAAACACCGATACCTTTATAATATCGTGAAACAATTTTTGTTACGAGGTGATCATGAGCGCTAAACTTAACTCAATCTTTGATTCTTTCGCTCAAAAGACGATCTTCAAGGATAAGGGCATATTACAGATTAACTATACTCCCGAAACGATTCCTCATCGTGATGAGCAAATTGAGGCTGTTGCTTCTATCTTGGCCCCAGCGTTACGAGGCGAGCGTGTTAGTAACTTGTTCGTGTATGGTAAAACGGGAACAGGGAAAACCCTTTCTGTTCAGTACGTTGCCGGAGAGCTGCAGCGGAGAGCTGCCGTGGGGGATGCAAAGCTTAAGCTCATTTATGTTAATTGTAAGCTACGAAAGGTTGCGGATACTGAATATCGAATTCTTGCTGAAATTATCAATCAATTAGGCGGAAGCGTTCCAGCAACGGGGCTTCCCACTGATGCCGTTTATAATAAGTTTGTTGAACTGATTGAGCGGGAAAAGCAAGGGGTTCTGATTGTGCTGGATGAAATTGATCAAGCGGTAAAAAAGATCTCTGACAGCTTTCTTTACTCCCTTACTCGATTAAATGCCGAACTTAAGAATGCCCACATTAGCTTGGTAGGCATCAGCAATAGTCTTACGTTCATGGACGAGCTTGATCCGCGAGTGCGTAGCTCATTAGGAGAGGAAGAGCTTGTCTTTGCACCTTATAATGCGTTGCAACTGCAGGACATTTTACGCGAGCGATCGCAAAACGCTTTCTATGAGAATGTCCTTGAAGAGGGTGTGCTGGCTAAATGTGCAGGGTATGCTGCGCGTGAGCATGGGGATGCACGAAGAGCACTTGATCTACTTCGTGTTGCTGGAGAGCTTGCAGAGCGATCTTCAAGTAAGATCGTACGTTTATCTGATTTAGATGAGGCTAACAAGAAGATTGAGCGTGATAAGATGCTTGACATTATTGAGAACGAGCCACGGCAGTTTCAGCTTGTATTGTTTTCTATTATGGACTTACACGACAAGCATGCACGTGAGGGTATCTTCACCGGAGATATCTATGCTGCTTATCAGTCTATTTGTGAGAGGACAAAGAACGAAACTCTAACACAGCGGAGAGTTTCTGACATTCTTGCAGAGTTTGACATGCTTGGCCTCATCAATGCACAAGTTATCAGTAAAGGAAGGCAGGGGCGCACGCGTGAAATCAAGCTTATGATTCCCCAGGCCCTGTTGCCTAAAGCTAGAGAAATTCTTCTTTCATCTCTCAATCTATGAATCCCGACATTGTAAAACTGGTAAAGGAAAAAGGCGTCCTTTTAGAGCGAGAGCTGTTTGACTTACTTAATCTTTTTACTGATATTGGGGCCGCCCGTTCTTTCCTTGATGGGCTGGCTACTGTTTCTGGTCAGAAGATGATTACCACTGCAAATCTGACCAAGAATATTGGTTACATGCAGCAAATCGTAAACACCGTTCCGGGAGAGATGAAGTCAGTGGTTGAGAAGACTTTCGTTACGTTAGGGCTTTCTTTGTCAATTCAGAAGCATACCGAAGTAAAGCACGTAAAGCCCGCGGCAGGAATGGGCTACCAGGTTTTTTATGCAGATACGAAAAACAATAAAAAATTGGACGTTTCTGATTTTATCGGGCATTTTCGTTCACGTTATCAGCAGCTACAACGTATATTGCTTCAACGAGCAGACGCGCAGAATTTAGTTTCTATTAACAAGCTGGGAAGCGCACGACAGAATGTTTCCATTATCGGTATTGTGAGTGAAAAGCGTATAACCAGCAACAAGAACCTCATGATCACTTTTGAAGATCTTACTGGCAGCATCAAAGTTCTTGTTAAAGCAGGTAGTGAGGCTTACTCTTCAGCGGCAGAACTGCAGCTTGATGATGTCGTTCTTGTTAAGGGAGCAGGTAGCAGAGATTTTATGTATGCTTATGAGTTTATTTATCCTGATTCGTTCAAGGAAAAAGTCAAGTTTGAAGAGGATTCGTGTATTGCTTTTATTTCTGATGTTCACGCAGGCAGTATTCGTCATTTAGGAGAGCAATTTAGGCGTTTCTTGAGTTGGCTCAAGAGTGGAGATGAGCTTGCCCAGAAAATCAAGTTTATCTTTTTCGTTGGCGATAATGTGGATGGGGTTGGTGTCTTCCCTGGACAAGAACGATTGCTTACTCTTAAGAGTCTGAAGGAGCAGTACGCTTTACTCGCTGAGTATCTTCATGAAATACCTGATCGTATAACGATGTTTATGTGTCCCGGACAGCACGATTCTGTACGAGTGGCTGAGCCGCAGCCCGTTATTGATGATTTTTATGGGAATGCGCTTTACGACGTTCCTAATCTCGTATTGGTTTCTAATCCTTCACTCATTAAGCTTCTTGAGAACGATACGGAGTTTAAGGTGCTCATGTACCATGGAGCAAGTATTCACGCTTTCATTAATGAGATTCAGGAATTGCGACTTTTGAAGGCGCACAAATGTCCTGCTAAAGCTGTTCGTCATATGCTTAAGCGACGTCATTTGGCACCGAGCCACGGTGTTAGCCCTAGCATTGTGTACGTGCCTAATGCGCTCAAGGATCCGCTGGTTATTACTGAGGTACCTGATATTCTTTGCACTGGAGAGGTGCACCGTCCAGATATTGAGAATTATAACGGAACGCTTATCATCACGGGAAGTTGTTGGCAGAGCCAGACTGAATTCGAAGAAAAAGTAGGAAATGTTCCTGATCCTTGTAAGGTACCTGTTTTCAATTTGCGTACTCGCGAGCTTAAATTGCTGGACTTTAGCACATGAACATACAAGAATACTTCAACATGATAGACGTTAAGTCGAAAGAGTGTTACGATGTAGCAGGCAAGGCACGTGCTTTAGGGCTTGACCCCGTTTCTAGTGTTGAGGTTCCCATTGCGACCTCGTTAGCTGAAAAAACTGTTGGACTTATTTCTGTTGTTTACCCTCAGCTTATTGGTTCAGGAGTGGTAGAACGAATTCTTGAACTTGAGAAGGAATTTGGACCATTAGAGATGGCCGTGTCTCTTAGAATTGCCGAGGAGATTGCGCGTGAGAAATTCTGTAAGTTCAAGGATCTGTTACAAGCTATTGAAGCAGGCATTCGTGTTGGCTTTGCATACACTACGCTAGGCGTGGTGTCTTCACCCATAGAAGGATTTACCTCCCTGAAGCTAGGAAAGACAAGAAAAGGCGAAGATTATTTTGTCTGTTATTTTTCAGGTCCGATTAGAAGCGCGGGGACGACGGCTGGCTGTGTCGTTTTGATGATCATTGACTATCTACGTGAGACGTTTGGCTTTGCCAAGTTTGATCCTGATGAGGATGAAGTGCGGCGCTACGTGACTGAAAATTATGACTACCATGAGCGTGTTACGAATCTTCAATACCTTCCTACTGAAGAAGAAATTACGTTCCTTGCACGTAACTTGCCTATACAGATTGCAGGTGAGCCAACTGAAGATCGTGAAGTTTCTAACTACAAAGATTTACCGCGTGTTGAAACCAATATGATCCGCGGAGGTATGTGCCTTATCTTTTCTGAAGGGTTAGCACAGAAGGCGCAAAAAGGATTCCGTTTGCTTAAGCGTGCACAAGAGAAAGGCTTCGTTGCTACGGGATGGGCTTTCCTTGAGGACTATATTACTCTTCATAAAAAAAGAGAGAAGGGAAGCTCGGATACCTCTCCTACATACATTAAAGATTTAGTTGCCGGTCGACCGGTTTTTAGTCATCCTTCACGTACGGGAGGGTTCAGATTCAGGTACGGTCTTTGCAGGACCAATGGATTTTCTGCAACTGCAGTTCATCCTGCAACAATGGGGATTTCGGATGACTTTATTTCCTTTGGTACTCAATTAAAGATTGAGAAGCCTACGAAAGGTTGTGCAGTGGGGTCGTGTGAGCAGATGGATGGACCCGTTGTTAAATTTGCTGATGGTTCTGTTAAAAGGCTGTTTGATTATGAAAGCGCGAAGAAGGCGTATCCTGAAGTGACTGAAATCCTTTATCTTGGAGACTTACTTGTTCCCTTTGGAGATGTTGCAAATCGTAATTATGAGCTTCTTAAGCCTGGCTACGTTGAGGAATGGTGGGGTTTGCAATTAGAAAAGAAGGAAGGCGCGCCGGTAATTGACTGTTGGAACGTTTCTTTTGATGAGGCAGTTTTGATGTCCAAAAACTATGGCGTTCCATTACACCCTTCGTATATTTATTACTGGACACAAATTTCATATGCGGACTTCCTGGCACTCGTTGACTGGGTTTCTCATGGCACTATTCGTGAGCATAAGCTTGTGTTGCCTTACTCTTCTATTGAGCGCGGGCGTTTTACTCGCGGAAAACGGGCTCTTGAAATTATTGCTTGTCCTCATAGTGTTAGTTTGGAGCATGTTGTTTTGGCTGAAAAAGAGACACGCAGCTTTTTGCTCAACCTTGGCGTCGCTGACGTGGCTCTATTTGAACAGTCTCTTGACGAAGGCATCAAGAAGCTTCCTAAAGAAGAGACACCTGTTCTTGATATCATTAATACACTCTCTCCGTACCTCATTAAAGATAAGGCAGGATCTTTCATTGGTGCTCGTATGGGGAGACCGGAAAAAGCGAAGTTGCGTAAGCTTACTGGTAGCCCCCACGCGCTCTTTCCTGTTGGTGTAGAAGGCGGAAGATTGAGGAGCATACAGGCCGCACTTGATGCACAAGGGGCAACTGCAGACTTTCCGCTCTACTGGTGTAGCACCTGTAAGAGTGAGACGGCGTATCCGCGATGTGAGCAGTGTTCATCTTTCTGTGCTGTTCGCTATTATTGTTCTGAATGTGATCAGGGCTATCCTGAAGTGTGCCAGGAGCATGAGAAGGGTACTCCTTACAAGAAGAGAACACTCGATATTGAGCATTACTTTTCATCTGCGAAGCAACTTCTTGGGCTAAGGCTAGAGGAGCTGCCTGTTGCGGTTAAGGGCGTGCGAGGAACGTCAAGTAAAGACCACTCGTGCGAGCATATGGCTAAGGGATTACTGAGAGCAAAGTACGATTTACATGTCAATAAGGATGGAACTATTCGTTATGACATGACTGAAATGCCGCTCAGTTTTTTCAAGGCTTCTGAAATTGGCACTTCCGTGGAACGGCTACGAGAATTGGGCTATGAATTTGACATGTATGGCGTCCCTTTGACTGGGGAAGATCAGTTGCTTGAACTATTTCCGCATGATATTGTGCTTCCTGCCTGCCCTATTTCTCTTGATGAACGAGCAGATGACACGTTCTTGAAGGTAACCCACTTTATTGATGATGAGCTTGATCGACTGTATGGCTTGCCGCGTTACTATAATGCTCAGAAGAAACAGGATATTATTGGAGCTCTCTTTGTTTGTATTGCTCCGCACATCTGTACCGCTACGGTTGGACGATTGATTGGCTTTTCTAAAACACAATCATTTCTTGCTTCACCTTATATGCATGCAGCAATGCGTCGTGATTGTGATGGGGATGAGGCTGCAGTCATGCTTCTCATGGACATGTTGCTTAACTTTTCTCGTAAATTCTTGCCGGCGCATCGTGGCGGAACGCAGGACGCGCCCCTCGTGCTTAACACTCGAATTAATGCGGGAGAGGTGGACGATCAGATTCTCGACTTTGAGCTGGGAATTTATCCTTTGGAGCTTTATGAAGCTGCTGAGCAAGGAAAGCACTCTTCTGAGATTAAACTTGATACGGTAAAATCACGTCTTAAGAACGGAACTGATCCGTTTATTGGAAAGAAGTTTACACACCATACGAGCGACATCAATAACGGCGTTATTAACTCATCTTACAAGACGCTTCCTACGATGGATGCTAAGGTGAAGGCGATGATGGGCTTGTGCAGCAAGATTCGAGCAGTGGATGTTGGAGATGTTGCACGGCTGGTGATCGAGAGACACTTCATGCGAGACATTAGAGGTAACTTGAGAAAGTTTTCTATGCAAGCATTTCGTTGTGTTGCCTGTAATGAGTCTTTCCGTCGTGTCCCCCTTGTTGGTAAATGTACTAAATGTGGAGGTAAGCTTATTTTTACTATTTCAGAAGGGAGTATTGTCAAATACCTGGGGTCTGCATTGGACATCGCGCGGCGCTACCACGTGAGTCCGTACTTGCTTGAGTGCCTTGAGGTTACCGAGAGAGATATTCAAGGCATTTTTGGTAGAGAAAAGGAAAAGCAGCTTTCTTTGCAGAGCTGGTTTGGATCTCAGGCCAAATAGTACATTAGCGTGGGAACGAGAAGCGCACCCATAAGATTTGTTCGTTTTACGCCTGAGCTGATTACGGTTATTCCTATTGCGGTAGAGGTGATGAGAACGAGAATGCCAATTGGGCCGGAGACAATTGCTACCATGAGGCTGACCAGCGAGATGACAATAAGCGAGATTGTGTTATAATTTATCTGTGATAGCCATTGGGCTGCTTTTCGTGCAATGAGTATTCCTACAAGTACGGACAGGAGTGCTGCAATAACTGCACTGATAAGCAAGGAAGGCAATTGCAGTGGGAGATTTTCTCCTAAGATCTCTTTGATTCCTGCTGCTGCGCCCGTTCGTGCTTTGCCTAACGTGCTGATGATAGAAATACTTAGAACCATGACCAGGGCGTTCATTACTCCATTAAGGAAGATAAAGCCGCGGCGCGTTTGACCTGTTAGCTCAGCAGCGATAAATGATCCATAGCCTGATCCTAATGCGGGAAGAAACGAAAAGGGCAGAGCCGTTAGGGCTGCTCCAAACGTAGCTTTTCCTATATCTTTCTTTGTTAGTTCAATTTTTCTAAGAGACGTTGTATGCTGTTCTGGAATCTGTGTTTTCTTTCGTATGCTGATGAGCAAACCGGATATGCCGAATAGCCCTGAAAGAAGCGGAAGTAGCGGCTCATTCAGTGGAATATTCACGGTAATAAATCCAAGAAACCCTGCAAGCGTAAATAATACGGCTGCTTTGATTGGTGACTTTTCACGGGCAATTACGTAGATACATACGGCCAGAATAATCCATGGGATTATATTTCTTGTAAGCGTTTCTATTTTTACCATGGTTGTAATCAGGAACGGAGTCGCTGCTGTGGCAGCCACTGTACCCATGAGCACGCCGAACATGGCAATTGAGACAGCTTCATACCCTTTGCCTTCTTTGAGCAGCTCATGGCCTGGCAATACGGAGAGAAAGGTGTCTGCTTCTGCAGCACCGAGGTATATAGAAGGAATAAAATCGATTGCAGTATGCGTTATTGCAAGGCTGGTGAGGTAGATGGCTGCAGCGAGAGGATTAATTGTAGAAAACGTTAGGGATGTAATGAGTGTTGAAACAAGATTGATATGCAATCCAGGGATTAGA
Source organism: Candidatus Woesearchaeota archaeon (assembly GCA_964357505.1). GTDB lineage: Archaea > Nanobdellota > Nanobdellia > Pacearchaeales > GW2011-AR1 > JBBSZK01. The sequence goes on from CAYHLN010000001.1 coordinate 15,811, forward strand.
CCGGTGATGATTCCAGTGAGAATGCCTAGGAGTAAACCGAGTGCAAGGAAGAGCATGGTTGATTTGAGGGATTTTTATTTTGGAACGATAGCGGCAGTGCTGTACTTGCCAAGCGTAGCAATCTTCTTTATTTGTGCCAAGGTGACTTGCTTGATCATGTCAACATGGGTGTAATAATCTTCAGCCTTGCCAGTGAGCTCGGCAAAAACAAGCTCGTTCATTACATCAGCACTTTCTTCCATTGAAATTTTGCGTAGACCGATCAGGCGCTGTTTGGCTTGGTCGAGATCGTGTTGCGTCATTTGTCTGGATTTTTTGAATTCCTCGATAATTATTTTCTTGACTTCAGGAATTGCTTTTTTGCGCGTACCAACATAGATTGTATAATAAGAGTGTGTCTTTTCTGTTGCTAAACTGCTCTTGACCGCGTATGCAAGTCCTCGTTCCTCTCTTATCTTGAGGAATAATCGAGAAGACATGCCGTTTGCCAGATATGCGTCAAGCACTTCAAGCGCATAGCGTTGTTTATCATGCGGAAGCGGGGCGTGAATGGCAAAGATGAAGTGCGCCTGATCCAATCCTGACCGTGCTTCTATCGTTTCTTTATGTGTCAGTTTTATTTTCTGCGGAGCGCTTGAACCTTTGCGAGCCTTGAACGTATTTTCGAGATAGTGCACGAGGGCATTACTATCGACCTTACCTACAGCTGTTACGATATAGTCAGACGGGTTATACACTGCTTCAAAATGGTTTGCTACGGAATCCCGTTTGAGTGCGTTTATCGTTTTTTCTGAACCTATCACTCCCTCTCCAAATGGTTTTGCGTAGAGATTACTTACGATTTTATCATAAATATATTTTGTTGGCGTGTCGTGGTACATCTTGATTTCCTCTATGACTACTTTTTTTTCTTTCTCAAACTTTTCTAGGTTGAATGTGGGATTGTTGAGCATGTCGCTCAAAATGTCCAAGCCTGCAAAGAGGTGTTCGCTTGGGAGTTTGAACCAGAACGAGGTGACGTCGTTTGAGGTGTAGGCGTTGAGTATGCCGCCACGTTTCTCTATCTCTTGTGAAATTTGTTCATGTGAGCGTGTTTTTGTGCCAGTGAAAACGAGGTGCTCGATGAAATGTGCAATGCCTTTCACTTTTGAGAGCTCGTGTGATGCGCCGTAGGGGTTAGTGATGCTTACCGAGACGACTGGCAGTTCGCGCTGTTCGATGAGGAGCGTGATTCCATTCTTGAGTTTGTGGCGTGTGAATTTCATTGTCGTCTAAGGAGTTTGATAATTTTAAAGGTATGTAGTATGAAGAGGATGTTGTATAAACTTATACAACTTTCTATTATTGAAATTTATAAACTCTGTTTCGCTTCAAACAGGATGCCCATTAATGCAGGATATGAATATCTTAATGCCGAGAAAGTCTATTTAGCTGCGCAAACTCCCGAACAACGGATTACTGCTTTGGAAGATATGATTCGCACAGCTCCCAAACATAAAGGGAGCGAGAACTTGCTAGCTGGATTGAAGCTGCGCTTGAAGAAATTTAAAGAGAAACAGGAAAAAGTTAAGAAAACCGGCAAGGGCAAGGCTGGTTTGAAGAAAGAAGGCTTTCAAGTTGTACTTGTTGGCATGCCCAATAGTGGTAAATCTGCGTTATTGAATGTGCTGACGAATGCCCGGTCTGCAAGCGGCGTGCATCCTTTTACGACATACCGGCCCGTTGTAGGCACGATGGACTATGATGGTGTGAAAGCGCAGATTGTGGACTTGCCGAGTGTCGGGAGCGCTGTGTTTGACATCGGGCTCGTTAATACTGCTGATTGCGTTGTTGAAGTTATTACTGACGTAGCTGAGCTAGAGAAGCTTGAGTCTTTATTTACGCGTGCAGTCGGGAAGAGGATTATTGTTTATAGTAAGGTAGATCTTTTAAGTACGGAAGAGCGGCGTAAGTTAGAAGCGCGTTGTAGCTCGCGAAAGATTAAGGTGCTGTTCTTCTCTGCAGTTAGTTTGGAAGGACTTTTAGGGCTGAAGCAGCACATCTTCGCTGCAATGGATTCTATTCGAATATATACAAAAGAACCAGGTAAGCAGCCTAACCGGTTGCCTGTTGTGCTGCCGCATCATAGTACGGTGCGAGATGTTGCAGAGTCGATTCGCAAGGGCTTTGCAGCTACCGTAAGCGAATCTCGAGTGACGGGGCCAAGTGCAGCCTTTGTTGGCCAAAAAGTTGGGCTGAAACATGTCTTAAAAGATAGAGATGTTGTCGAGTTTAAGACGCGGTAGAACGCATGGGCCAGGTGTAACCTGACAGATTAGGTATATTTCTAAGGGGTTTCATAAGATAGGTTTAAAAGATAGACTTATATCGCTAAAATATGGAAGTTATAAATTCACCCCATTATCATAAAACGATGAGTTATGGGGAAGGCATTGCCCTTCTTTCAAGTAGGGGGATAGGTCTTCCTGTTCTTAATCCAATTCCTACCCGAGATGTAGTACTAGCCTCGCAAACGAAAACTCCTTTTTGGGATACAGAATTAAGAGGAGTTATATTTACACAAGATGACCTTGGTACTATCTATGTAGGTATTAGCAATATAACTCCCTCCGAGGCTAAAAATTTCTCAGATACGAATCGTGTTAATGTCGATTTGACCTTTTTTCTGGGAGATCGTCAACCTATAGATCATCTTGATAAAAGATTACGTGGGATGGGCTTTGAGCCAAAAAGATAATGTCTTTTTTCTCGACAATCCTTAAATATTCGGAAAGTTTTAGAGATTTGTAAAAACTACTCGATTTTCTTTCGTATTGGTGCAATTATCTTTTCCAATTCTATGGCAACTGCGTTCTTGAGATCTGCAGGGTGTAATTTACCTTCTTTATATGAGTCTTCAAGTTCGGTGTAAGAGCTAAATGATAGGTTCCCGCCGAATTTAGCTGGTCGCTCTATTTTCAGTACATTAATGCGCGGGAATATGATAAAGCGAGCTATCTGTAAAATGGGATTATCGTTTATTTCTTTCATAGGACAGTACGCTTCTGCTACTGCTTTCTTTATCTCTTCTGTGCTATCTGTAAGTGCAATCGCTGATCCAGGAATGGATTTTGACATTTTCTTTCCAGGGCCTTTTAATGAAACAATCAGTGGCGTGTGAATTGCTAAAAAGGAATGCTTCAAAGTAGCACTCTCATCCTTGCCGATCATGTGTACTTTGCGCTGCTCCATACCTCCAACGGCAATGTCGACGCCCATCAGTTTTATGTCTGCTACTTGCATCAACGGGTACCAGAGTTGTGAGATCGTCGCGTTATCAATATCTCGCGCGATTTCTTGCATGCTTCGTAGTCCTCGATTGATCGTTGTGTGTTGCGCTAGTTTCATGACTTCAAATTGGTATTCTTTTTTGAATTGAAAGCTGCTACCGAGGACTATTTCGGCTTTGATCCCGAGGGCTTTGATTGTTTTTTTCCAGTTCTTAACTTCTTGCTCTATCTCGTGCTCCTCGCCTTTCCTATTGAGCAGAGCATGAATGTCTGCAAGTAAGATTTTAACTGAACATCCGGCTTCTTCTAAATCTTGTAGCTTTGTTATGGTGACCAGATGTCCAAGGTGTAATGGGCCATTTGGTTCGTATCCGCAATAGGCAACCGGTTTCTTCTTTTCCTTGAGTAACTCAATCAATTCAGGCTCGGTTACAATTTCAGCAGTATTTCTTTTTATCAACTCAAGCCTTTTCTCTTTATCCATGAGGGATAGAGAAAAACCTTTAATTTAAACATTTCTTATTAGAGTATGTACAAGATAGCGCTTACGGTTGCTCTTATCGGTATATTCGCGTTGTCGTTTTTACTTACTCGTGCAGTGCCCTTTGAAGCTGGCTTGCCCGACAAGACCCTGGTTGCTTTTGAGGGAGTTGTACAAAATCAGGGTTCTAGTTCTGGAGTTCTCTATTTAGATATGGGAAATGTAACGATTAGCTGTGATTGTAAGCCTCTGAACTATAAGGGCAAGCATGTGGGCGTTGAGGGGCTGCTTGAACGCTTTGAAGGGCGCACGTATATTAGAGCGTATCGGATTACTATTTTAGACTAGTCTATTGAAACTCATCAAGTGTTCTCGTGCGATTCTTAAGCTCTTCTTTAACGCCTGCAATTGTTTTATACATTTTCCTTTCACGAGCAGCAGAGACGTAATGATTGGCTTCATCTCGGGTATCTTTTGTTATGAGGATGAAGAGCTTGCCTGGCGCATGGCGTGCGGTTCTGCCAGCGCGTTGGATTTTGCGTATTGCCGAAGGGATCGGTTCATAGAAAAAGACGGCGTTTACTTCTGGAATATCGAGTCCCTCTTCACCGATAGACGTGGCGCAGAGTACATTGAGCTCGCCCTCTCGAAATTGTTCAATGATTCTCTTTTGTTCCTTCTGACTGAGACCAACACTTGCTTTTTTAGAAGATTGTCCGATAAAAATTGAGGCCCTTACTCCCGGTATTTCCTTAAGCTTCGCGATAATTACATTTGACGTTTCACTGAACTGTGTAAATATCAATATCTTACTTGTTTTGCTTAGGTTGAACTCTTGTGCAACGAGTTCCCTTATTTTCTCTATTTTCGGATGCTCTTGCTTTTTTGCTTTGAGTTGGGCTAGAGAGATACGTGCAGCATTGAATTCGGGCATTTTGACGAGCGTCTGAACACCTCTGCTCTTTTTCTGGACTGCTTGTTCGAGTAAACCTTTGAGATACGTGTCCACTCCGGAGAGTGTTTGCGTTTCTAATAGCTCGAGCGCGTGTGCTATCTTAATTGCTTGCGCGCATAAGGACATGCCAGCCATTGCATTGCCATTGCCGGTTTGTGCTTGGAGCGCGAGCTTTTTTTGCAGCATCAGCAAGCTGATTTTGTTTGTTGGGCCGAAGAGCAAGCTACGTGTTTTGAGCTCGAAAACTTTTGAGTCGTAGATGCGCTTGAGCAAGACTTGTATTTCGATAAATTCTGGAGGAAATGGGACTTCTATTTTATTGAACTCAAGTTCTTGCAGATATGATTTGACGTCAGGAGAATCTCGAGAGCGTATTTCAACCTCTGCGATATCTAAATTCTTACAGATTTGACGAACTCTGTCAGAGTCTGAGCCAGGGCTTGCTGTTAATCCGAGAATGCGTGCATTTCTTGCCTGTTGCTTGTAGTAATTTACAACCGTTGTATAATCGTAGTTTTTCAGGCAACGATGAGCTTCATCTATCACGAGTAATGAGACATCTTCAAGTGTGTAGAGATAGCGTTTGAGGTCGTTTGCTACACATTGAGGTGTTGAGAAAATAATATCTGCTCCGTCAAAAAGCTCTTGTCGCTTCTTAGCTGGAACTTCTCCGGTGAAGAGCGTTAGTTCCCCGAATAACTCAGGAAGCTGTTTCTTGAAGGAAGCAAGGTGCTGTTCGACTAGCGGCTTTGTTGGCGCAAGGATCAACGCCTTGGAACCGGGATGCTCCTTGAGCCTATGTATTGCTAGCATTATGGCGATCAGTGTTTTGCCCAGGCCCGTGGGCAATACCACGAGCGTGTTATTTGTTTGTGCGGTGTGAACAATTGCTTTTTGGTAGTCGCGAGGATCAGATGCCATCATGTGCCTGGCAGCATGCTTGAGGATAAAAGGTTTATGGAGTTGGAACTCTTAGAAAATCAATAACCCGACGAAGGCAAAGAGTGCACTGATGATTGCAAGGGCGGTCCAGAGGACTTGGGACCCGCTAAATATCTGTGCGCCATCTAGTTTTGAGAATGGAATCATGTTGAAAAATGCATAGAATGCAGCAGCTTGTGCTATTACATGTATTGATGGTAGCCAATAGGTTACAAAAGCGAGCGTAAGTGTTGCGCAGATGCCTGCTGCACCAATCATTGCAGTATGCCAATCAGTCATTTCTGTAAATGCATACCCTGCGATTTTCTTTGAGCTGCCCTTGTGAGCGCTTGTATCATACGTTAAGAGTGCGGAGAACTTGACCCAGCCTGCGCTAAATATGGTAATTACTAAAGAAAGGATTATTCCAAGCGGAATTGGTTTGTCGGTGCGCCAGCCCGGTTTGAATCCGAAGCGTTCCCACATCCAGATCTTATGTTCTACGTTCGCATCGAACGAACGTGCGGCAATCATTTTTGCTCCAATATTTGTTGTTAAAATAAGAGTTGCCGCGATCAGTGAAAGTCCGATTGTTGAGAAATTACTAGCAAGTAAATCCTTGAAGACTATGATGACCGTGAATGTTAAAATACATAGGAGGATTTCCCCGAATTCCCTCTTTTTCATTGTAGTGCATTGACGTATTTTTTTATAAATGTATCTCTTCCGAATGTATGTTATTTAGCAACGTAAACTATTTAAAGCAATAAACAATCAAGTTGTCATGTTACGAATCGAAAAGTTAACGCGAATGCTTGCTAAACAGGTATATACGTCTGAAGGTGATTATTTTGGCCTTGTAGAAGAGGTTAACCTTATTGATAATAAGATCGATGGCTGGAGAATCAAAGTAGGAAGCGGATTTATGGGTTCTCTTGGCGGAGCACGAGGAGTTGTTATTCCTCACCAATTTGTCAAAGCTATTGGAGACGTTTTTGTTATTACCCGTGGAAGTTTACCAAAGAGAGATGAAGGCGTCATGGATCTTGGCGGCGCTGAAGGCAACGAGTTGAAGCTTTAAGTTTCTCTAATTTTTTCTATCCCCTATATCTTTAAAAAGTGGATGTTGATTGATTTTTATGAACAATTCTTCTGAGGACACCCAGCTTGTAACCTATAACGGAGTTATCACCGCGGGATTTCAAGACCCGACGGTTAATTCTATGGCCGGTTTGATTATCCTTGAGCGTCATGGACACATTGCAACTATTGCTGAAAGGTTAGCAAAAAGGTATTCTTCACATGCCTTTTCTGACTCTCACCCTCCTTCTTACCTTATTGCAGGGGTTGTTGTTACTCCTGGACAAATCCGTTGGAATCATGCTGACAGTACTTCGCTTGAGGGGGGAGATTTCTCTCGTGCAGATAGCTTGCTCTTGCAGGGCAATGATAGGAGTTCTTTGGAAGCCGTGGCAGCACTGCTTGACCTACCGGCTATTGAAGAAATGCACTTTCGCTAGTCGCGTAATCTTTAAATACAATCATCGTTTGAGTGGGTGATGGCTGAGACAATTATTACGCACCCTCTTGTTCAGGAAGTGCTACTACCGTTCTTGCTTGTATTTGTAGTGATTTTTGCTATCCTTCAAAAAACTAAAGTATTGGGTGATGGCAAGAAACAGATTGATGCGCTCGTCGCGCTTGCTGTGGGGTTGATTGTTATCTCGTTTGGCTATGCCACTGGCATTATCATTACGCTGGTGCCTTTCTTGGCTATTTCTGCAGTCGTTATCTTGGTGTTCATGATGCTCTACGGAATGACGTTCCAACCTGATAAAGACAAGAAGTTTGAGATGAATAAGTGGGTTATGGGAACTATTGGCGGACTTGTTGCTTTGGGAGTGATCGTTACGGTACTTGTGGCCACTGGTGCTTGGAACTACTTGTATGATCGTATCTTTTATGACGCGGATGGAACCGCTTCTATTATTACTAATGTTATCTTTTTCGTTGTTATTCTTGGAGCCATCGCAATAGCAGTTTGGGGCGGCGGCAAAGATAAAAAAGATTGATTTCTTAGAGAAACATATTTAAACATACTTCTGATCATAGTGTTATGATGTTCAATGTGCCTATTGCCGCCATACTTTCTATACAGGACTTATATTTCCAATGGGAAGCTGCAGGCATTTTTGAGTTTCTCTTGCCTGCGTTGTTGATCTTTGCAGTCATCTTTGGTATTTTGAGCGCTACTAAAATCATGGGTGGCAATCGCGGTATCAACATGCTTATTGCACTTGCCATTTCCTTGCTGGCGATCAGGACGCCGCTTGTTTCTGACTTCTTTAGCCAGGTGTTCCCTAACTTTGCTATCGGGCTTGCAGTCATCTTGGGTATTGTCATTCTTGCAGGACTTTTTGTCGGTGATAAGAATTCACGAGCATTCTATAGCACCATGATGTGGGTTGGGTTTGGAATTGGCATCATTGTTGCCGTTATCGTGTTGAATAATAACAACTGGTATGGCTCTTTCTGGTGGCAGGAAAACTGGACTTCGATCTTGTGGGTTGTCATTCTTGTAGCTTTGCTTGGATTCTTCCTGCATGATCCGAATAAACCTGAAAAGCCAGGGTTTGAGATACCCTTTAAAGCTTTGAGAAGTGAGTAATAAGCAATGGTAGACGTTTCTTTTGTTCCTTATTTCGGGCCGATTTTAGCCTATTTGTTAGTGGCCATGGTTATTGGTGCAGTACTATGGCAGACGAAGCTGCTTGGTGGTGGGAAGGGACTAGCCGTGTTTGTGGCGCTCGTTGTGGCCACGATCTTTATTGCTGCAGGTGGCGTTGTGGATTTTGTGCTTATTGCTACACCTTGGATTGCAGCACTTATTATCTCGTTGTTTTTCTTATTACTCCTTTTTGGATTTGCAGGTATTAAGAAAGATGCTGGTTTTGGTAAGGGCATTGGGATTGCAGTGGTAATTATCGCCGTACTTATCTTCTTAATTTCTGCCTTTGTGGTGTACTCTTCAGTTTTGACACAGTACATTCCCGGTACGAATGCCTATGTTGGTAATGAAGCAAGTGAGTTATTCTTTTCTCCACGTATTATCGGAGCAGTCTTGTTGTTAATTGTTGCTGGGCTTGCTAGCTGGATTGTTCTTAAGTCTTAGTGTGTTCTTTGTGAGGGTGCGGCTGATGGGTCTTGTGTTCTGGTGAAATTTTAGAGAAGGTCTTTTGCATTTCGACTAATTCTGTTTTGATATCTTGGACATTCGTGACGTAGTCTCCTACTTTTCGTAGCACAGAGCTTTGCAAGACGTCACTTGCGCGCTCTAGTCTTTTCAAACGTTCATCAATAGCATCAATACGCGATTCGAGCACTGTGCGAAGATCAATGACTTTTTCGAGATATTTGCGTATATCTGAAAGGCGCTCTGCAACAACTTGTTCTGCAATTTCTGTTATTGTTTCTGAGTTTACTGATGGTCCCTGTGCGTAGGTTTGTTGCTCATACTGTTGTGGATAGGCATAGTCTTGGCTTTGCACTTGAGGCGAGGGGGCATATTCTTGCTGTGGAGCCGGAGCAAGTTCTTGGCTTGGACCTGGCGCTTGTTGATTCATAATCGAGGCTTGCATATCGCTTGCTTGGCTTGCGCTATAGGACGGGTCGTTAGCTGGCTGTTCAATAGCAGATCTAATTTTTGTTTGTGCAAGAGCATCTGCAATATCTTTGTACTTCATGCCACGCTGTCTCAAGACTTGTACCATTTGGTCTTCTGAAAGACCTTGGGATTGCATTGTTTTTACATCTTCTAACGCAGTCATCGCGAGGCCTCCATCGAGGGCGTGAGCATGTTAAGTTGGCGCTGGACAATCATGAGTTCTTCCTTTCGTGCGAGTTCGGCACTTTGTAGCGCTAGACGCTGCAAAAATTCTTTCATACGAATTTGTTCTTCTTTCATTTCCATTACTATCTTTTTTAATAGTTGAATTTGTTCTAAGGTATCTTCTCTGTCAGCAATTACGTTCTCTCCAATGAGAATAACTCTTTCTTTTAGTAATCTTTGCCTTTCTTCAATGTCCCTTACCCGCATAAGCGCGTCATTTGGAACTCCTGGTGAGGCGTATTCTTCTGGCATGCTGGATCGAGGAGAGTTTAGTTTATAATGGTTTTGCCTTTTATTATCGAAATCTATTTAACGTTCTCCTTGCGCATACCCTTATGTTATTTAAGCAAGATACACCGCTTTACAGCATTGAGGTTGAACGAAGAGAAGGGGAAAATATACTCTATATCAATTATCTTGGTGCTTCTTTTGTACCTTCTCTTGCTGACTCAGCCGATGTAATGGGAAAGACTATTGATGCGCTCATCAATAATGCGAGTATTTCACGTGTTGTGTTTGTTCAGCAGCGCAACTTTCACTACCCCTTTGAGCAAGTTACATTACTGGTAGAAATTGCCCAGTTGTACTCCCACCTTCTTCATCAGGAGAACGTGCTCTCTCCTCAAAGAATTGCCTTTGTTGGAGCTTTGCCCGGCTTTTATGATGAAATTACCTATTACATGTCTCTTTTGCGGAGAGATCCCATCGCATGCTATGCAGCCATTACTCGGAGAGTACAGGCATTGAGGGGGGATGAACGCGCCGATATACAGGCGTTGCGCTTCCTGGATCATATTAAGGGTTTGCTTGAAAAAACGATGCTCATTCAGAAAATTCAATCGATTGCCGCAGGTATTGCGCTTGAGGATCGGGGCTTGTATTCTTCGATCTTTAGACCAGATATTTTACCGAACTTTACCTTTACGCGATTAGTTGCGCAGCTTCCTGCACATGCAGAGCTTGTGCATCAATATACGATTCACGCAGATGAAGAAGAAGTTACGGTGACGATTTTGAAGCAGGCTCAAGATACTTCTTACTTTTATCACATTATGCCTCCTGAGTATAATCTTATTGAAGAGCACCATCTTCTTCTCAATTTGGGCCGACAGGTGCTGATAGAACACCAGCCAAAGGCAGAGGAATTTACTGATCCTGAACGTACGCGAGCGGTTTTCTTTAATGTTGCACGTGATTTGATTAATGAGCTTGCACAAACCAAGCATATTACGTTAAGCTACCGGGAGCTGCAACGCTTGGCTACGATCTTGGTGCGGCAGACTATCGGTTTTGGCTTGATTGAGGTACTCTTGATGGATGATCAATTGCAAGATCTTTTTCTCAATGCGCCTCTTGCGCAGAATCCGATTTTCGTTAGGCATACTGTTTTTGGAGAATGCGTTACGAATATTATTCCGAGCTATGAGGATGCTGAATCATGGGCTGCTAAATTACGATTGCAGTCTGGGCGACCGCTGGATGAGGCGAATCCTATTTTGGATACGGATCTGTATTATGGGAAGGTCAGAGCGAGAGTTGCAGCCATTCAACGGCCGCTGTCTCCTCAAGGTATTGCATACGCGATTCGACGACCACGCGATGACCCTTGGACGTTGCCCCTTTTCATTCATAATCGAATGTTGAACTCGTTTGCTGCTGGGCTCTTGAGCTTTTTGATTGATGGTTCACGAACGTTACTCATTGCGGGAACGCGAAGCTCGGGTAAAACCTCTTTACTCGGAAGCTTGATGCTTGAAATCTTATCCAAGTATCGAATATTAGTGATTGAGGATACGCTTGAGCTACCGGTTGACTCGTTGCGCAAGCTGAACTTTAATATTCAGCGTATGAAGGTGCGAAGCGCGCTGCTTGAGGCTACCACTGAAATAGAGGCATCTGAGGGTATTCGCGCTAGCTTGCGATTGGGAGATAGCGCGCTCATCGTGGGTGAGGTGCGAAGTTCAGAGGCGAAAGCATTGTACGAGGCGATGCGGGTGGGTGCACTTGCTAATGTTGTAGCGGGAACGATTCACGGAGCTTCTCCTTATGGTGTGTTTGATAGACTTGTTAATGATCTGGGCGTTCCGGTGACGAGCTTCAAAGCTACGGATATTATCGTGGTTGCAAATCCTATCAAAACTCCTGACGGATTGCATTCTATGAAGCGTGTTATTCAGATATCGGAAGTGCGAAAGCATTGGACTAAAGACCCTTTGGAAGAGCATGGTTTCGTTGACTTGCTCCGCTATAATGTTGAGAAGGATGAGCTTGAACCTACTGATGAGCTGATGAATGGAGAGTCTGAAGTGATTAAGTCTATTGCATCACAAGTGAAGGGCTGGGCAGGAAATTGGGATGCTATTTACGATAATATTATTCTGCGTGGAAAGATAAAACAGGAGATTGTTGACAGTGCGGTGAAATACAAGAAATTCAACTTGCTCGAGGCTCCTTTCAACACTCTTTCAACGAACGCTTTTCATCGCATTAGCGATGAGGTTACTCGTGAACATGGGCTGCCGCTTTCTGGAGAGGTTTTTCCACGTTGGAAACAGTGGCTATTGCAGCAGATTACTCCTAACTAACAACGCCTCCTAAGGCTATTACTGAAAGTATAAGAAGCGCAATGGTTGCTATGAATGCAGTTATAATGTAGAGACTTATTCCTCTTTTCAGGTTGTGTGCTAGCTCGCTCTTTTCTTTTAGAGGATCTCGACCAGCATCTACCGTGACGAGCGCGGCAGTGAGGATAAAGATGATTTCGATGATGTACAATCCAATAGAGACCTGTACAAAATAAGGAGGGATCATTTCAGTAACGTCAAAGATGCTAATGATGTCGCTCAGGCTGCCTAAGCCTCCAAGACCTTGATCTCCTGCTCCGAAATCAGAGAGCGTTTGAAGCTTGCCTAAAATGGAGGTGATCATTGCCGATAAGCCAACAACTACTCCTGCTAATAGGGGAGCAAGGAACGTCATGTTTGACTTCATATCAGATACGACTTCTGCAAGTAAGTCGCGAAGGCGCTCTTCGATTTTGTGAATATTTTTTACATATTCTGAAATAGACATCAGGGAACGGGCAGCTGCTTCTAATCCTTTCTTTGCAGACTCAACAAGAATTTTCATGCTTGTTGCGATGAGTGCAGATGGGTAGAATATCGTGGCTCCACGCTTTGGATGGAAGAGTGCATCTTGGACAGACATACCGAGTTGTTGAATATTTTGATTGACTAGTGCGAAAAACTGTTGGGTGCGTTGACCTTGTGTTGTGCTGGCTACTTTGGCAAATGCAATCTCTGCAGGTAGGCCGTCACCCAATCTATTACCTAGCTGGAAGAGCGAATTGGTAAATTCCTGTTCAAGTTCTTTTGTTTCATTTCGAGCTTGGATAAGTGATTTTGTCTTTTGGCTATAGGCGATGATAAAGAACAAAGCTACTCCTAATGGGATAAACATGCTCAGCAGCACTCCAAGGGGGCCGAACGGCCCGATGGTTCGACCGGCCACTTCTTTGAAGTCGAATAGCTTCAAACTTGAAGTTGATTCACCAAATGCAGTTAGTCCGACTTGGCCGAGCGTGTAATCTGATTGAATGCCTAGCAATCCGGTGAGCCACCCAATTTGGAAGATGAAGGGGAGAAGTCCGATGAGTATGAGCGGTAGTGCTACGAGTGTGGCGTCGAACCAGGGCTTGCGCGCAATAAATGTGTAGTAGAGTGGATTATGTTCAAGTACTGAGCTCTCTCCGTAGCCTCCTGGGCGTTTGAGCAAAACTTCTGACGTGAGATAGAAAACGAGAAAGGGAATAATAATATTGAAAATGATGAACACGTGCTGCCACTGTAAGATGCCGCCTAGCAAAGTTGAAGCTAGAGGCAACAAGGCCAGACCGAGGGTTGGTAAGATAATTCCAAGCATGTAAACATTCGTTAACGGCCCGCGGATATCTCTTGAGTATTTGAGCATCTTCTCATAGACTCCATCAAGAATTACTTGGAGCGCTTTTTCCAGTGTTTGCACACGGCGAGACTCTGATGGTTCGAATAGGCTTGATTCTATCAAGTGGAATGCTTCAATGAATTCCGGCGCGTAATCTCGCCAGGTTTCAAGGTAGCTATCGAGAGATTGTTTAAGGCTGGAGAATCGGCCTACTTCTACATCATAGAATACTTTTCGTAAATCAAGAGAGAGTGGGGGTTCGAGATGCTGCGAAGCGAACTCAACTGCGCGTTCTAAATTTGACGTATGCTTCATGTACACTACAATGTACAAGATTGCGGGAACCATTTGCGATGAAGCTTTGAGACGCCATTCATTCGCGAGCCTACGGGGCATCGAGTAGGCATAGTAAAAGACAAACACGCTTGTGATCACGCCGAGAAACGCAAAGAGGAGGGGAACACTGCCGGTAACGAAATAGATTGCAATAGAGCTCAGCAGAACGCCAAAGAAAATAAGAAGTAAGGAAAAAACAGCAAGCGTCAGCGCTTGACTGGGAGTAACGCTGAGATGTGCGATGTCGAGTTGGCGTTGTAGGCGTGCGGCATCTTTCGCAGAGACTTTGAGCTTGATCAGATTACCTAGCGTTTGTGTCCAACGATGGTAGCGCGACATCTCGGGAAGCATGTCTTCTTTAAATTGTAAATAATCACGAGATGCGTTTATTGTTGATCCCATCTGAGACTCAATACGAGCACCGTATTTACGAAGAATGTCGTCTGTTGTCACCATCTCTCTTTATTCTAGAAATGGGGCGAGGTTTGTTATAAAGCTTCCCTTGGGTACATTTATATTTCCCTTCTTTCTTTAGTTCTTATGAAACGAAGAGGTCAGCTATGGGATACGTTTGGAGGATGGATTATTGCGTTGCTTGTGTTAGTGATTGGTGTTGGGATCTATCTTGTTTTGTCTGATCGGGGTGGGGCCGCCCTGGAGTATTTTAAAAATTTATTGAGGTTCGGATGACTTCTAAGCGTGGGGAGAGTGATAGCCGGACGGTATTTGTATCTCTTTCTGTCTTAATTTTGGTTGTTGTGGTCGTTGGAGTTGTGCTTACGAGGACTTCATTTGGCGATACGTTTGGTACTATCTTGCCTCGGTTTGGCAATTCTTCTTTCACAACCGATAGTAATGTTACTTTCCGATACTCGTTGAATGATGGCACTATAGACTACTATGACTCTAACCTTAATTGGGTGTCTTCTAAAAAAGGAGCTATCTTTTTAGTCAACGGCGAGCAGTATACTGTTAGTCATCTTGAAGAGGATTTTGAGCGATTTTATTATGATAGTGTTCGGGAGATTTCTTCTGAAGTTCCGTTGAGCTTTAGGGCTGCTTCGAACTTTTATCCTGATGATCCTTCCATCGGGTTGTTTTATGGGCTACTACTGAGGACTGTTCGAGGGGACGTTGATAGCCAATTTGGTAAGACCTACGTGGATATTATTTTCAAGAGTGTCGACCGATCTAATCAAGTGCCGCAAGGCAGCGCCATTGTTCAGCTTGATGATAGATTTCGCTTTAGAGCGAAGACTGAATCTGATTATCGCTTGATCTCACCAGAGGACTATACTGAAGATCACCACACTCTTATTAATGTGGCTAAGCAATGGAGAAAATCTATTTTGTCTAAGCCGATGCCTGTCTCGCTTTCTGGCGTCTCTTACTATTGTCTTAAAGAATTTAATCAGAGAGGGAATGTGTATTTAGTAGTACATTTGAATACTGATGTTGAGCCGGAGCGTGTGTGCAATGTTACGTAAGGGTTTAACTGGAGAGTTTATGACATCATGGCTTTTCTGGCTTATTTTTCTCATTTTTGCCATTGCAGCGAGCTATTCTATTTACCAACTCCTAACATAATTGTTATAAAGCTCGCTTGAGTCTACCGGGCATGAAACAGAGAGGGGAGATTAGTTCTACGCAGCTTGTAACGATTATTTTGGCGCTTGTTGGCTTTACTGTTTTGCTTCTCTTCTTATGGGCTGCTTTTGGCGATTTTAACAGTCTTGGAGATCGAGAGGCGTGTCGTTTGTCCGTGCTGACTCGTGCTACTGCTCCTACTGCTGCTCAATCAGGAATACCTTTGCAGTGTACGACTCAAAAGATTTGTTTGACAAACGAGGGTGATGAAGAATCGTGTTACCAATTTGCTGGGCAGCAGGATGTGGAGGTTGTTGAGCTACGAGGTTCTGCTCCTGAGCAGGCAACACAAAT
>CAYHLN010000001.1:31554-43620 GCA_964357505.1 Candidatus Woesearchaeota archaeon
TGCCAATGCTCTTTACGATTGTTGGAATATGATGGGGCAGGGCAAGCTAGATCTCTTCGGTAAGGCGTTTGAAGAGCTTTCTACCACGCAAACACGCTGCGTTATTTGTTCTCGTGTTGCGCTGGGAGTGGTTTCAAATGCTACATTGGCAGAGGTTAATTTGAATGAATATCTTCGCGAAACGAATGTGCCGAGCACTAATGTTCGCTATTGGAATGCGATCACTGGGCAATCTGGAGAACAGACGTTTGTTGATGACTTATCTGGCTTGGAACAGGCAATTAGAACAGAGTCGTTCCAAGGCAATATTACTGGAGATTCTGCTGAGGCGCTTGCGTTTACTCCTTCTTCATCCACACAGCTTGCTTTTGTATTTGCTCAGCGAAAGACAGAGAAAGGCTTCCTTCAGGGTGCGCTGGCTGGCGCGACAGATGCTACCTTCTTGCTTGTTGGTGTTGGCACTGTGTTGCCGGGAGTAGATAAGTTTCTTCTTACTACTAAAATTGGCTGGGTTGTTGATGTGCTTGTCATTGGAGGCACAAGCGCGTATGCAGGAATCAATAGTTGGTCGAATCAGCAGGCTTCAGCGCTTTATTGTGGTACGTTCTCTTCTTCAGCGAGTGATGCCAATCGCGAGGGTTGTTCGATCGTTCGTGCGGTGCCGTACTCTGCTCAAACGGTTAATCAGATTTGCCAAGAAATTGAGGGAACGTTGTAATGGTCAAAAAAGGCACGTTACTTTTGGACAATACGCTTGAGACTGTGCTTGCGGTTATTTGTGTTGTTCTCCTTTTTGGAGGCTTTCTCTATTTAGCATATAATGCACTTTCTAACCAGGAGTCAAAGAATGCACAAAGAACGCTTAATAGCATCACTGGCACTTTTGAAAGATTGGATGACGGCCAGCAGGCGACTTTGACCCTTCAGGGATTTAGGGGCGCTGAGAATTGGTACCTTCTTGCGTGGAATGCGACGACTGGGCCTGACAAATGTTTCTTTGAAAATTGTCTTTGTATATGCAATGGCCTTGATGCTGCAGCTTGCCAAGCAGGATACTGTGCGGCATTTGACGAGGATGTTCCTATTCGTGCTTATACTAATTTTTCTGAAACGTTTGTTGTTTTAGGCTCGGCAATTACGTATGACCATTTATCAAGAAATTGTATTGCTCTTCAGCCAAACCTTCAAGATATCACGTTATTTGCTGATTCTGACATTCGCTCTCTGAGTTATTCAATATCAAGAGGAGAGGACATCAGCCGATATTCTTTATGCGACTCTCTACCTGATGAGTTTACGACCGAAATCATCGGAGGGTCTGTTTGATGAGGCGAAGGGGTACGGGGGAGAGCCTGCAGTCCACCATTGCGTACACGCTGGCTTTTCTGGCTTTTTTTGTTCCTTTGTCGATCTACATTAGTACCAGTCAGCACAATGCAGGTTATTGGGAAGATTATTATGCAAAGCAGCTTGCGTTGATTTTAGATCGTGCCTCTCCGGGACAGGAATTGTATCTTGATGTTACTGAGGCGACTCGTGTTGCAGCTAGCAATGGTAAGTCGCCTTATGACATTTTTGTTTTTGATAATGTTAATCGAGAGGTGATTGTCAGCCTCAAACAAGGGTCGGCGACACGGTTTTCTTTTTTTAGTAATGTTACTGTTGTTGATCCCACTGTTCAGCTTATTTCAGGAGGGGTTGACGTTAACCGTCTCCATTTTAGTATACGATGAACCGTCGTGGCAAAGATGTGGTGATGTTTTTTCCTTTCGCGCTCTTAATGGTTATTATCGGAGTTGGCATTATTGCAGGCGTAATCTTGTTTTATGCTCAAAAGCTTGACGTACGCGCTACTGAGGCAGAATTACTTTTAGATTCTGTAAAACAATGTGCGGAAACTCGTGATTTTTTTGCAGCAGACTTTACCCTTGAAGAGTGCGGTATTAATCTGGGGCAGTCTTCAAACCATCTTGTTTATCTCAAACGCTCTGATGGGCAGGAGGCTTTTAGTGGTGTGCGCGATTTTACCGATCAATGTCTGCTTGAAGGCATAAAGGGAAGGTCTAATGCACCTCTTTGTATTAACACGACGATTCAGACACCACAGGGAGAATATTATATTCTCGTGGCAAGCAACCAGCAGGCGCGGCGAGGTGCAGCATGAGTCGGGGGCAGCTAGGACAGACGTTTACTACGATTGCCGTCTTTCCTTTGACTGTCGCGCTTATGTTTTTGTTTGTCGCTATAAGTGCTGGTTTTTGTCTCGTTGATAAGTGCTTAGTTGATAGTGCTCCCGTGACTGAGTCTGCACTTGATGACTCTCTTCAGTCGAGAGTTCTTGCTGAGCTCTTCTTGAGTGATCATGTTGCTTATCGCGAATCATCAGGAAATGTTCGCGATCTTATTATAACTGCTAGTAGCTTGAACGACTCTGAACGCTTAAAGATTTTTCAGCTTCTTGAGCGGCACTTTGCTGCTATGTACCCGTGCGAAGGTAACGTACTTGCAGTTGCACAGCTAACAACTCGGGCTACTCCTTCGGGAGGGCGAGATTTAGGGGATGGAACGTACACTACTGTTTCTACGTACCTTGATTATCCGGAGATTGATTTGGCTTCGAGAACGGAAGATGCCTATCCTTTGGGCACTCGTCGTGCTTCTGCATTTCTTTCTCAAGAGTATGCTGACACTAACTCGGTGTTTTACTTGCAGCGCGTTGGAGCGTTTTCGGTTTTAGTTCAAGAGGGGGATGCATGTTAAGGCGAGGACACATTCCAACTGTGTTATTGTTCATCGGAGCGGTTGCGCTTGTTATTATTACGCTCTTTTCTCTTGCTTCATTTAAGAACGTCTCGACTACTACCCTAGCTACGACTTTTTTCTTGCAGAATGAGCTTGCTTTTAGGGAGTTGTATGTGCAGCAGGCTTTTGAGCGAGCGGTTAATGAAACGTTTGCCACAGGAGGGCTTGAGTCATTCTGTCCTCGTTTTCAGTCGATCATTGCTCAGCGCGACCCGCGAAGCCAGGAGTTTGGCACTTTCTTTAGCACTATTAGAAATTCTCCTTGCAGCTTAACTCACACACCAGGATCTCAGTTAGTTTTGCCCGCATTTACCATTATGGTCGTTTCTGGACCTCAGGAAATTACTCAACTATTTTATTTTGAAGCTCATTTCTCTGAAGCAGGGACGGTGCAATACATTTATAAATAACTTGGCGCTATTCTTCTTATGATTGGTAAAAGAGGACAGGAGATGTCGATTTCTACGCTTGTACTTATCGTGCTTGCTGTTATTGTCCTTGTTTTGATTGTCATTGGTGCCACGAGTGGATTTGGTCGTGTGAGTGACTTCTTTTCAAACTTGGGTGGAGGCAAATCTAACGTTCAGACTGTCATTCAGGGCTGTCAAGTAGCTTGCCAGACAAACAGCGAGTATGATTGGTGTTCTCGAACGCGTCAAATCAGAACGGGTGATGATACTTCTTCTGGACTGGTTGATCGGCAATCCTATACTTGCGCACAGCTTGTTACACACGGAGTACAAGGGCTTGAACAGTGTTCAACCATATCTGTTTGTGACACTGTAGCAGGAGAATTAACAGTTACTCTCGTTAGTGGAGCGCTTATTGCTAATGAAGCTGATCAGAACGTTGTTGTTCGCGTTACCAATGATGGTTCTCAGTCATTCATCTTGACGGGCCTTATGTTTGGAGAGGTAAGTGCTTGGGCTACCTCAATCAGCCACGATGAGTCATTCAGCTCCTCTAGCCCATTAAGTATTCCAACAGGTAGTAGTGAACTTATTGAGCTTAGCGTTTCGACTAAGCAGGTTGCTGCAGGAGAGCGAACTATTCCGCTTCGATTTGCTACTTCGGGCGAGACCATTGATGAAAGTATCACGGTAACGATTTCTGCTCAATAAGCATGGATTATGGAACCCCCGAGCGGCGTAAAAATAAAAACGATAAAAAGGCTAAGCGGAGACTTGGCAGATATAAGGTTGGGGGAAAATATCGTTCCTCTAATATCGAGCGTCAGGGTTAGCTTTAATAACTATTTTCGTCTCTCTGAGTGATGGACCCCTTTATTGTACTCTTTTTGCTTGCTTTTATTTGGATAGTTGCCGCTACTATTCAAGATGTTAGAACGACGGAAATTGCGGACTGGCTTACCTTCTCGCTCATTGGACTTGGCTTAAGCTACCGTGTAGTGTATTCAATCGTTAGCGGAGATATTGCTTTCTTTTGGTTTGGGCTTGTGGGCTTTGGGTTCTTTAGCGCACTTGGCTATTTGTTTTATTATGGACATGTTTTTGCTGGCGGAGATGTGAAGCTGCTTGTGGGGCTTGGAGCGGTATTGCCTGCGGCTTCTTATTTTGATATCATTGTGTATGGGTTTGGACTTATCGCGCTCGTCTTTCTCTCTGGAATGGTATGGAGCCTTGCGTATACTGTGTATCGCGTTGCACAGCGCCCCGGCCCCTTAATGAACGATTTCCCTCGAGAGTTGAGAATCAAGAAAGGATTTATGTTGCTTGTAGTGCTTGCTGCACTTGTTTGCTTTGTGCTTTTTGCTTCTTTTAATGCTATCAGTGGCTTGCTCTTTGCGCTTGCTATTCTATTCGTAGGGTTACTCTTTGTGTACGTGCGTGTTTTCGAGCGCCACTACCTGATTCGACTGAAGAAACCACGTGAGCTGATGGAAGGAGATTGGCTTGTTTCAGCTGTTAGCGTGCATGCAAGGACGCTTGAGCCAACAGTACATGGACTTACTAAGGATGATATTGTCTGGTTACGCAAACACAAGAAATCAGTCGTTATTCGAGACGGTATTGCATTCACTCCTGGCTTTTTGCTTGGTTTTGCACTGTTTGAGCTGATTTACTATAGAATTATTTCTTTACCGTTTATTTAACCGAAGGCTCTACGATAGTCTTCGATCGTTGCTGAGGAAACTCCTTCGATAGCACCTAATTCATGTTCAATAACATCGGTATCTTGCTGTTCTGGCCAGGCAAATTTTACATTTAATGCTTTAAGACCAAAGGCAATTGGCTCTTCAGTGAATGAGATGTTCTTTGCATGATGTTTTTCAAGCCTTTTTACTGACTCACGTCTGATTGCTTCAAGATCGGAGTCGAGACCTGTGGGCATAAGTCGTACAATTACTGCTGCTATTCCTACCATTGTTGAGTTTGGGACGAGGGGTTTTTAAGTCTTTGCCGTTAATTAAGAAGAGCAAGACTATCGGTAATTATTGTCTCAAGCGTGTCTTTGTTTTCCTTTTCTGTTGCTTCTGTTCGCAAGAATGTTCGTATTTCTTCTTGGACTCGCGGTAGAGCTTCGCGTCTGTGTAGCTCTTCTAATATGTCCATTGCAGCTATCCAATCTTTTGGAAATCTTCGTCGTTTATAGCCCCATAGCTCTGCCAGATGATTGCTCGCTGTTGTCCTCGGCTCTTCTCGTGCTAGCCTTACTCCTGCATAGATTGCATCGAGTTCCATCTCTTGTGCGGTGAGCACGCGCCTCTTCTCTCTTCCTGCGGGACGCCTCACTGCTTTATACGCTTGAGCTGGATCATCATTCAATCTTTCTTTGAATTCTTTACGCAGTCTGGCCTCTAGCTCGATGATCGTATTATGAACATGTTCCCAGCTTTCTGCAACTGTGTAAAACTTTTGCGGTTCGGTGATGTCATACGATTCGCCTGTGACGTCGACCGTAAGCGGGATTCGCTTTGTATCTGGGGCTAGTGCACGTCTACTTTCTGTAATGGAAGAAATAATTCCTGCTCCGTAGATTTTTGGTCGGCCTTCATGTTTGATAAGGCCGTACTCTACGGTTTGCCAATAGAGTCGGGATACGAATTTAGCAGCAGTAGGATTACGATTGAGTAACTCTTCTGTTCGCACCACTTCCTCAAATGCGCTTTCTAGTTGATCTGGTGTTGAGTCTTTGTCTTCTTTCAGTGCGCAGTGGTTTTCTATCGCGGCATAGTTTTCCTGATCAAGGTCAGTTGAGCCTGCAATGAGGCCTAGTCTGCCGAATGGTTGAATTATTTTCCTTCTGTACTCTGGATCAGCCATCATTGCTAAGTGTCCCAAGCCCTCATGCGTGATGTCAGGAGAAGGAGTATACCCGAGGTTTTCTGGACGTCTCATATCTACCGAGATGGGCATTACTCCTCGCGACTGGAGGCCGACAAACGCGGGGGGAGGGATGAATCCGGGAACACCAATTGCTCCAAATTCTACTTTATCCAAGATGCGATCTAGCTCGCTGATAATCGGGATTGTGTCGACTGGAATGAGTAACATCTTGACCGATGCTTCATATGCGGGATGTGCATTTTTTAGAAAGTAGTTGTGACCAATAAGGCGTATTCTTCTCCACGCGGCTTGCTGTCCGAAGCTATAGGGTGCTTGTTGTTCTCTAAATTGTGCAAGTTCTACAGGAAGATTAGCAACTTGGCGACTTACCATTTTGTTCGAGATTGTATGGCCTTTTATAATTTGTTGCACTATCTCGATAATGGTGAGCCACAACACTTTTAAGCATTCTTGTCTGGGTTCAGATATGAAGGCTGTTTCAGTAAAAGAACTGTTAAGGATTTTTGCATTTCCTCTTGCTGTTTTTGCCATTCATGTGCTTGTTCTTGTTCCTTTGAATATCTATGATTTGTATACGTGGTTTGATATACTCATGCACCTTCTGGGAGGATTTGCAGTCGGGGTAAGCTACTCTCTGATATTACGAAGAGGCTTTTTTGGGCCGTTAAAGAAGATCCAGATATTTCTTATTATGATCTCATTTGTTGCTTTAACGGCTGTTCTTTGGGAGTTTTGGGAGTTTTCCGTTGATTTAGCATTTGGTCAGGCGTGGCAGCGTGGGCTTGCAGACACAATGGCCGATCTTTTCTTTGGCTTAATTGGCGGCATTTTTGCTAGTATTATTGGGAGAGGCAGAACCCATAAATCTTTATAAACGGAGTCTATCTTTTGCACCATGGACAAATACGCGCAACTCGTTGAGCGGATCGCACGTTCTTCTGGCCTTGCTACTGATGAGGTTGATCGAAAGATTGAGGCGAAACGTGCTAAGTTATCTGGGCTCATCTCTAAGGAAGGCGCTGCTCAAATCGTAGCTGCTGAGCTGGGAGTTAGCTTTGACAACCAGCGTGTCAAACTGGGAGAGCTTGATGAAGGCATGAGGCGCGCTCGCGTCGTAGGTAAGATTACACGCATCTTTCCTGTGCGAAGCTATGAGAAGAATGGAAAGTCTGGAAAGGTTGCTAATTTAATGGTTGGAGATGAGAGTTCGAATGTTCGTGTTGTCTTATGGGATAGCCATCATATTGATCTTGTTGAGCAGAATGAACTGAAGCAGGGAGATATTATTGAGATTTCTAATGCCTCAGTTCGTAATGGGGAGCTGCACTTGTCTGCTTTTTCTGACTTGAAGAAAAGTAACGAGGAGCTGGGAGAGGTTAAGGAGAGCGCTACCTTTACGCTGGGGAGCTTGAAAAATGCTCGAGCGGGAACGGGCATGCGCGTTAGAGCGACGGTCATGCAGCTGTATGATCCCAAATACTTTGATGGGAAGAATGGAGAGAAGCGCGCTTTGGTCAATGCTGTTTTGGATGATGGGAGCGAGACGATACGTGCAGTCTTTGGACCTGAGCAAATGATGCAGCTCGGATGCACTTCAGAAGATTTGTTCGCTCTGGAGAAGTTTGGAACGGTTAAAGGTGCTTTTCTTGGAGAAGAACGCTTTTTTAATGGCCTTTTCAGAATGAATACCTACTTTAACCGTGTTGAGTTCTCGGTATCCACTGTTGAGCCTGTTGATTTAGACGTGTTGATAAAAGAACTTGAGAACGTATAAGCTTTTTATAGTTGCTCGCGCTCTTTAGCTATGCTCTTTCGTACACATCTTGCTATTGCTCTTTTTGTAGCTCTCTTCTTTCTGTCTCATGTAACACACAAGCTTACTTTTATTCCTCTTGTGCTTGCAGCCACGTTATTGCCCGATATCGATAGCGCTTTTTCAAAAATTGGGCGCGGTAAAGTGGGGCAAGTGGTGCAGCTCTTCACAAAGCACCGCGGGTTGCTTCATAGCTTTACTTTTTGCATTATAGTCACTCTTTTCTTTGCCTTTTACCTTCCGGTCTTTGCATTACCTTTCTTTCTTGGGTATGCCTTACACTTGCTGCTTGATTCGGTAACGAGTGAAGGCATTCGGCCTTTCTGGCCATTTAAGAACGTTGCTCAGGGTAAATTACCTGTTGGCGGGGCGATTGAGGAAGCCTTGTGTATGGCCTTTATTGTCATTGGTGTGGTATTTATTGTCAGTTTCTTTATCTGACTGTAGCGTATATTTCCTTGCTATAATCTTTATAAAGCCCGGGCCTGTACACTCGACATGGCAAAAAATGAGGAAACGGCAGAGGGAGAGGCAAAGATTACTGACTTACCCGGTATTGGACCAGGTATTGCTGCTAAATTAGAAGCTGCCGGCATTTTTGATCTTATGGGGCTTGCTGTGTTGAGTCCGGCTTCGCTTTCTGATATGGCTGGAGTGGGGGAAGCAGTTGCACGCAAGGCTATTCAGGCGGCTCGAGGAATGATGAGCCTAGGGTTCATGAATGCCGCTGAGTTTGAGCAGAAGCGCAAGGATGTGCATTACATTACCACCGGCTCTAAAAATCTCAATGATCTTCTGGGAGGAAAGGGTGTTGAATCACGGTCTATTACTGAGGCTTATGGAGCGTTTGGTTCTGGTAAAAGCCAGCTTGGCTTTACGCTGGCAGTGAATGTGCAGTTGTCCGTTGAGCAGGGCGGAGCGGAAGGTAAGGCTGTTTTCATTGATACAGAAGGAACCTTTAGACCGGAGCGTATTAAACAGATTGCAGAAGGTATTGGCGCACAGACTGATAAAGTTTTAAAGAATATTCTTGTTGCTCGCGCGTTTAATTCAGATCATCAGATTTTGCTTGTGGATAAAATTAGCGAAATGATCAAAAATGGTGAGCCGATCAAGCTCGTGGTTATTGACTCGTTAACTGCACACTTTAGGGCCGAGTTCTCTGGGCGTGGGCAGCTTGCTGATAGGCAACAGAAGCTCAATAAATACTTACACAATTTAATGAAGCTGGCTGAGCAGCACAATCTCGCGGTGTATGTAACTAATCAGGTCATGGCTAACCCGGCCATGATGTTTGGCGATCCGACCACTGCAATTGGCGGCAATATTGTTGCGCATGCTTCGACGTATCGCATGTATTTACGGCGCGGCAAACAAGGATCGCGTGTTGCGAAGATGATTGACTCGCCTAACTTGCCGGACAATGAGGCGCAGTTTTATGTAACGCTCGCTGGCGTTCGAGATGAAGGTGCTAGCGAGGATTAAGGTTTTTAAAGAAACTTTCTTTATCTGAGTAATGAATCTTTCTCCATGGATTGCTGAACTTGATGTTGAAGAGAGTAGACGTATTTTTAGTGATGCGGTGCCCTTTAGACATCTGGTGATTAACCATTTTCTTAGCTCGGAAAGGGCTGAACATCTTTCTCAAGCCCTCCAGGCAGAAACATTCAGCGAGAAAGATGCTGATTTATTTCATTTCTTTCAGACGAATGATCTGACAACATCAAAGCATAAGACTATCAAGGAATTTGCGACGCTCGTTGAGTCGAAAGCGTTTGCTGAGCTTATTGTTTCTTTGACTGGTATTAACGTTAAGTCGGGAGCACTTGACCTTGCTGGTAGCTTGTATAAGCCTGGGGACTACTTGCTCTGCCATGACGATCAAGTTGAAGATCGGAAGATTGCGTATGTTTTGTATTTGTCTAAAGGATTTACCGAGAAAGATGGGGCACGTTTTGTGCTGTTTAATCATAAGCATAAGCGGCCAACAACTATTGCTCGTCAGTATGTGCCTGAATGGAACAGTTTGATGCTTTTTGAGGTGTCTCCAGTGTCATTTCATATGGTTGAGGAAAATATGGGTAAGATGGGACGATATGCGATTGGAGGATGGCTCCATTGATTAATCCTCTTTATCTGGGCGTCGAGGTGCAACAGCACATGCGTGGCTACTTTGCATCTCAAAAGCCTCGACGTTTATTGTTGCCTGATTTTTTTACTAAGAAGCAGTACGGGGTGTTGCTTAAGCAATTGTCAACACAGAAAGGCGCCTTGAGACATGAAGCGGAGCGGTTTTCTTTTCAAGAGTTAGTGTTGCCTCAAGAGCTTAAGCTCTTTCTTACTTCAGCTCAGTTCAAGGGATTTCTTTCTACTGTTTTGAACAAGCCTGTTCGTAAGATTGCATTATCGGCTCGACGCTTTGAGCACGCAAGCTACACATTATTGCATGATAATGTTCCTGCTGGACAAGCCAGTTTTTTCATTATTTTTGGGAATGGCTGGGATAGCTCTTGGGGAGGCAGCACTGTTTACTTTGGAGGGGGTGAGCCGTTGATCTTTGCTCCTGTCCTGAATAGCTTCTCGCTTGTACATCCAGGAAAGGATATGCGTGCTTTCGTGAAGTATGTGACGCATTTTGTTGGGAAGAAGAGCTTTGTAAAGGTTGAAGGAATACTTAGCTAATTACTGATTCTGATAAATTTATAATAAGAAAAACGCTTTATGGCTATGGATATCAAGACATTCTTAAAGGAAATTCCTAAACTGCCTTTGAGCGCTCTTATCTTCTATTTTGCAGTATTCGCTTTGTGGCAGGCAGGAGCTATTCCTTCTCCTGTTGAAATTGTAGATTTTCTTGAGGGTTTATACGATGATTATGGCCTCTTTGGCTTGTCTGTTGCAACGTTTTTAGAAGGAATAGTCTATTTAGGCCTTTACTTTCCAGGTTCTTTTATTGTTGCACTCTCTGTTTTCTTTTCAGATGGTAGTCCTCTTTCGCTTTTTCTAATCAGCCTTGTTGTCGCCGTAACATTGACAGTCACTTCTACGATCAATTATTTTCTTGGTAGACATATTATGTTTCGTCACAAGGGAAATGAAGCTTTGATTAAGAAACATGGAAGGGTCTCGAAAGGCCTTATTCTCTCGATGCTCCACCCTAATTTACTTGCTTTTTACTTCTTCAATGCCGGATTAGAGAAACATAACCCTTGGAAAATCACTCTTGTTCCCATTATTATGGTTCCCTATATGTTTCTTTTAGCATTTTTGCTGTCCGCGTTTAAAGTTGCGATTAGGGGTCAAATGGAAAATCCCTATCTGATGCTTATTTTAATTCTCGTATGGATTACTATTGCATTCATTATCGGACATTTAAGCAAGAAGAGAAGAAGACAGATTTACGGGGAGTTTGATTAGTGCTTTCTATTTGCTAACAAGAATCTTTTTGTGAGGATCAATGGAGTTATTAGTTAACTTTATTTATCATCTCTAGAAGAAATTCAAATTTTTTATATCCAGATTCTTCATTTATGTGGCCTGCTCCTCTTAAGGTAATTAATTCTGTATTAAGTTCTTCAGCTAGTTCTTTTCCTCTTGAGAGTGGGACGTATGGGTCGTTGTCAGAATTAATTACATAAAATTTCTTGCAGTTTTTCTTTATTTTTGCCCAATTAAATTTTTTATTAATAAATGAGTTGTTGAGTTTGTCAAAATACTCGTTTCCTAAAGGGCTAATAAAACCGGCGACTAGAAATGTTGCTTTAATTGGTTTTGGAATAGCTAGTTTTTCGAGAACTGACAAAATGAATGCTGGGCCTAAACTATGACCTATTATTATGCTATCTTCGTCTAGTAATTCATAATATGTGCTTTCTTTAAATTCAGACATCCATTTTTCTATGGTTTGACCTTCAGGCGTTGTGAATTTTGGAACGAATACAGTATGGCTTTGTTTCTCTAATTCTTTTTGTTTTGCAATCCAATCCTTTAAATTGTAGAGGTTTAAAACTGAAACTCCTATGTTTGACTTTTCATCAATATCAAGAAGCAACTTGCCTTCCTCATGGGTAAACACGACAATGCCCTGTACCCAGATCCTTTTTTTCTGGATTTTATCCCTGATCCATGTACCTAAAGCAGCTG
>CAYHLN010000002.1:0-42498 GCA_964357505.1 Candidatus Woesearchaeota archaeon
AATTTCAATATGAATACTTGGGTCTTCTTTACCAACCTTACGCAGCACATCAATCAGCTTAGGCAGATCAGCAGATCGTACCACTTCAATCGACTTAGTGATAACGGGCTGGAAGATGTGCTTGATTTCTTCAAACGGTTGATCTTCTTGGGTAAGGATCGTGTCCCCAACCTCAGTATTGAGCCCAACAATAGCAAGAATATTACCTGCAGGTACCGCGTCAAGCTGCTTAGGCTTGATACCTTCATAGACAAGTACTTGCTGCACACGATATTTCTTCTTTTGCATCGTTGAGTAGAGTTCCATACCATTGGTGATCGTCCCCGAATATAATCGTCCTGCATACACTTCCTTCCCAACACGTGGATCAATGATTACTCGCGTAACAACGAAGGCAACTTTTCCATCTTTATTACAAGTCATCAGATCCTCACCAAGCTGTGAGTTAAGATCTCCCTTCCAGATCTTAGGAATACGATAGACCTGTGCATCAAGAGGGCTCGGTAGGTGCTTAACGACCATATCCAAAATAACTTCATGCAATGGAGCATTCTTCCAGGTCCAGTCCTGTCGCTCTGCCTCTTCAAGTTCATAAATAGAGTAAATGTCCTTGAAGCTAATGGCACGCTTCTTCATGTACGGCACCGAGAGCGCCCAATTCTCTCTCGCGGAGCCAAATGCAACGCTTCCATCCGCTACATTCACTTGCCACTTCTGCGCAAGTTCCGGTTCAGCAATCTCTTGTAGGAGCAAGTTAAACTTGCTGATAATCTTCATGAAACGCTCTTGCATTTGCTCGGGCGTTACTTTCAACTCTTTGATCAGCCGATCCACTTTATTGATAAACAGCACAGGTTTGACACGCTCACGTAATGCTTGCTTCATAACTGTTTCAGTCTGCGGCATGATCCCTTCAACTGCACATACAAGCACAACAGTACCATCAATCGCTCGCATTGCTCGAGTCACGTTACCTGAAAAGTCAACGTGGCCTGGCGTATCAATCAAGTTAATTAAATATTCTTCCCCATGAAATTCGTGCGGCATGCTTACGTTTGCTGCATCTACGGTCATCAAGCGTTCTTGCTCGTCCTTATGTTGCCAGGTCGCCATGCCTTCTTCCAGGTCGCCGGCATTCTTATTCGACATCATGCCTGCAGCCGCAAGCAAATTATCAGTAAAAGCAGTTTTTCCGTGATGTATGTGCGCGCTCGTCGCTATATTACGAATGTTTTTCTGATTGCTCGTCATTCGATCAATCTTCTCAAGTCCTGTCTCTTTCTCTACCATCGTCAGTATAGCTTTGTGCGAAAGAGGCTTTTTAAATCTTGCCGCTCATTTTTGACACATTGTCCGGAACATATTCAGCCGATACAGCACTAGATACATCAAACATCCCTAAGAAGAAAGGGGCCATAACGTGCCCGGTTAAGAATAAAAAAAATAAAAAAAATAAAGATAAGGTATAGGCTACCTTACTTGCCACCCATCATACCGATGGAGCCTATAATTGCAAGAACTCCGCCGATTGCAGGCAACCAATAATTAGCGCCCCACCATTGACCAACTACTGCGATAATTCCGCCAACGAGGGTAAGCCACATTTGCCATCCAGCCATTTTTTTTATTACACCTCCTTTTGAGTATGCTTATAGTAAGAAACGGTACTTAAAAAGGTTTCCCCGAATGTAATTAACACGAACTTATGTATCAAGAAATATACCCTGAGGGGCAACATCTCCCTTAAGAATTTCAACATTTGTATAGATATCGTGTATCTCCATTCTTACTCCAAGCTCGTTTCTGAACTCAAGAAGGATCGTTCTCAAATCGTGCGAATTCTTCGCAATAACTCCAACATCTACATCCCACTGCTCATGTCCCAAATACTTGTAAAAATAAAAAACCCTCGGGTGTGCTCGCAAAAAAGACTTTAGAACCTCATCAGCAAGCTCTACATCTAACTTAAGCTGCAAATTGTAAAGCTCGTAACCAAGTTTAGTCGCATCAATAGAAATCGTATATCCTTCAATCACCCCTAATTTTTCAAGATGCTTGATACGGTATTTTACTGCATTGGCACTGAGGTGTGTTTTAGAAGAAAGTTCAACATAATCCGCTCGCGCATCTTCAGAGAGCAAATGCAGTATTTTCTTATCTATGGCATTAAGTTTCACGAGAGACATATCCTTGGGGCGAATCTTTCTATCACTTGCCCCAATAATCTTCGCCGGATAGATTTCCTGCTCTGTCGAACTGTTAGTAACCAAATAATTCTTGATATGGCGTCTTCCCTCCTGAAGAATTTCCTTAATGATGCTCTTTAAATGATTCTTATCTCTCGATAGAATATCAAAAGCCACATTCCACTTGCCCACCACTACTCCGACATACGTAACAAACGGATGGTTCGTAATAAATGAAAAGAATTCTTTTTCTTCTGCAAGACTGATGCCCTTTAACTGGATGCCACATCCATTTCTAAAATAACCGAGTTTTTCAAGATTAATAATGGGATAGAAATGGGCAATAATGTTTTGCTCCACAAGCTTACGAATGCGATACGCTACAACCTCTCTGCTCAATCCAACTTTCCTGCCCAGCTGGTTGAACGGCATTCGCGAATTCTTAAGCAACTCCGCAAGTATCTTTTCGTCTTTCTTATCCATAATTTACATTAATGATAAATGATATATAAATATTTGCATAATAGTAAAATAATAAGCCCAAGATATTATATAAGAGACAATTAACTACTTTTACATGACAGAAAGAAATACCCTAGATAATGCAATAGAGGATGCCTATAGAGATAGCTGGCTCAAATATCGTATGGCTTATGCACCCACTCAGGAACTAAGGGCAATTATAGAAAAGGCAGAAAAAGAAGAATTAGATGAAGCTAAACGGAAAATTATAGAAAATTTTGCAGAAAATCATCAAGGCATAGCCGATGTGGTGAAGGGGAAGGCAACATTTTATTCTTATGGAGGACCAATTCTAGAACATGTAAAAAATGTTGAAGAACATTATGAGAAGAGAAGATTTGGTTTCGTATCAAGAAGGGCATTATGTGGCAGAGATAGTAATCTTCACACTTCACGAGCAGCAAGAGACGCTTTTAATTACCTAACAACAGAAAGAATAATCGACTCCGAGAGCTTCTTTACTCCTAAATTAGTTTATCCAGGATCGGCCACATTTGAAAGATGGGTAGAAAATACGATGGGCTATGTAGGAGGAGTTTTATTAGTCTCATCAGCCGTTGCATCAATCGGAGCTTGTAAGGGATATGTTTTGGGAGAGCAAGATGGAGCTTTCCTAGGGGCAGCTATAGGATTTCTTTTACCGAATCTTATTTTGGGTGTAGGGCTGCCTCTGATAAGTCAAAAATTCTCCCGGTGTAAAATCTCAAAACAGAGAGAAAGGTTTGAGGCGGCTTTGAAGAGTTTAGATTCTCATATAAGGGGAGATAAATAATATGACAAGAGATAAACCAAGTGAATTAGAAGCTATTGGCCCCTTTATAGCACTTAGTCCGATACCTGCTACAGCAATAGGCTTTGTTTTTTCCACCAATGAAAGTATTGGCTATTCAATCTTTTACAGCGCAGTGATAGCTTCGGTATACACTCTTATCGCTCTGGTTGGTCCTTTATGTGCGTATCAGGATGAGAAAGAAGCTTACGAAAACGAACGAAAACGTCGAAAAATATCCGTGCTAGAGGGAAAAATAAAATGACTCTTGAAAATGAGTTGCCTGAAAACAGAGTGTTCAGTTCAAGATTAGCATTTGCACTAAACAGATATCACGAAGTAAACAGGTTTCATCTTGAAAATGGAGCAGAATTACGTAGATCTCCTAACTTTGCAATAAAGGCAATTGGAATTCTTGGGCCATTATGTCATATGGCCCTTGCGTATTCTCCGTTAGGACTCGTAGCAATATTAGTAGCAATGGAAGATGCTGAATATTCCGAAAAGAGAGGAGGTTACGTTGGCAGTACCTTCAATCTTGACAGAGATCCTACAGAAAGCAACGAGGCGGTACAATGAACAGAAAAACACAAAATCGCCTGCTAAATGGATCACTGTGGGCAATTCCTTGTATGCTTATTGGATCTTACTGTTTTAATATAGGATTAAATGCGTATAGAATAAGTCAATATAGGCAGCTAGGCGAAGGATACAGTGTGCGCGAGACAGCCTCTGAAAGAATATTTACTCTTGGCAACGGACGCGGAGGTAGAGACTATAATAAAAACGGGACGCTCGATCAAGTTTTTGTGACAATGGCACTTTCTCCTATGATGGGCGGTCCAGGTTTTGCATCATGGCCGATTAAAACCACCGAAGACGACCTTAAGAGATTCGAACGGGCACATTATTTGCTCAATAAAAATAAGCAAAAATAAGACTATAAAAAATTATCGCGCAGCGTCAGCTTGCTTCTCAGCGTCATTCTTTTTATTCATGGCAAAGCTTTCCATGTTACCTTCAGAGGCAAGCATAATCTCTCTTGCTAGACTGTCCGCCATTTTGGTTTTCTTACCAAATGACTTTTGATAGGAACCCTGTACGAACCATCTTGTTGCGATATTAATGCGCCTCAACGGACTCACGTCTACTGCCTGCGGATAGCGAGCTCCACCATATTCAATAGTAGTCGTCTCATCTCGCGGAGAGGCAGTTTCAATTGCCTTTACCAACACCTGTAAAGGGTTCTGCTTGGTCTTGGCCTCAATAATGCGCAGCACATCCAAGATAGTCTTCATATTTCGATTATATTTGCCTGAAGACCAAGACGTAATGATCTTTTGCTTCTTACCCAAATGTCCAGGCACGGCAAGATGATTTGCAAGCTTCTCAAGAATATGCACTTTTGCATTTCCAAACTTTCCGATAGCACGACCGTGGCTCTTCAAAATAAGTCGTGGTTCAACATTCAAGTACGGCTTTAATGCCAAATCACTAACAACAACATCTTTCGAATCGTAGATACCAAATAATTTTAGTTCCATCATGCTAAACGCTCCACCAAAAGTTTTACTGCTGCACCACGGCGCTGCTGATATGCTCGAAATGCGTTCGTACCGAATCCATCCCTATAGCGATTCTCCACGCCATCAATAAGCTCTCGTTCTCCCGCAGTTGGTCGTGCGAGATCAAAAAGCGCATAGCTTTCGTCAACAGCCATTCCTTCCCTAAGCTCAATGATCACTTCATCTGCATGCTCTTGATAAGAAGCGGTAATGCCTGCACGCTGAGCAGTTCTCCCCAGTTTGTCTACCAATCGTGCACTCAAAGCCATAGGTACGCGAGCAGGTGCTTTAGCAGGAGCGTCAGACGTTATCATTATCTTCTACCCTTCTCGATCTTACCCTTCACTAACAAGCGAAGTGGCTGATCATTTACTTTGATAACTTGATATCGAATTCCAGGAATATCTCCCTTGGTACCCCCATAAGCGCCACCAATGCGCTCGATAATCACTTCATCGTGTTCATCAACATATTTCTGGGCAAGGTTACCTGGAATAAATGCTCCAACAGAAATACCATTCTTAATCAACTGCACCTTGCAGCACTTTCTCATAGCAGAGTTTGGCTGTTTTGCTTCTTTTTGGAACTTACTTACAACAATACCTTTTGCCTGATGTGCTCCGTCGGCAGGATCGTATTTCTTCTTGGTGTCTTTTTTACGGTAGTATTTCTGGCTCCATCTAAACTTACGAGCATCTTTTAATTTTTTTCGTGCATTCATTAAACCCATCAAGTCTTAGCGAAAACATGCTTTTTAAATCTGTCGTCAAGAAATGTAAAGAGAAAGCTTAAAAGGGCATTCGAGGATTAAATAAGATGGTTCATAGAAGAACGCCGCTTAAGGACGTAATTACTCGATGTATGGAGGGTTACCCTGAGGCGCGACTTGACGAGCACCCATTCACTACGTGGATGTCAAAACCAAAGGCAGGGTATTCAATATCCCTAGGAGCAAGCAAGGAAAGAATCATTATAGCTGAAAGTAATTATGTCTGGCAAACAAATCAGGGAAAAAGACGAAGAGAAGCAACACTGTATGCTATGGCTACAACAAATGGAAGATCTCCAGAGGAGCTATTGCGTGATATTCATGGCACCCGAGAAAGAGAAGTCTGTGTCAGAGATATAGAGCAAATGGTAAGGGATTACCTGGAAAGAAACGCAC
This sequence comes from Candidatus Woesearchaeota archaeon, assembly GCA_964357505.1. Classification (GTDB taxonomy): domain Archaea; phylum Nanobdellota; class Nanobdellia; order Pacearchaeales; family GW2011-AR1; genus JBBSZK01. The sequence continues at coordinate 6,208 of CAYHLN010000002.1, forward strand.
AGGCATTTACCTAAATAATTCTTAATGGCGTACCAAAATTATCCTGAACAATTTGCGCAAGTTCTTCCAATCGTTTCTTATTGCGCCCAATAAGAGCAGCTTTACTCTGGCTCCCCGCAGTCAAGACCAGCTGGCCGTCACGCATTTCAAGCGACTTAAACGTAACGGGCTCAACAATATCTTGCAAGAATCGCGCTACATCATCCATACCAGTAGACTCTGAAATAATCTTAACTCTCTTCCCTAACGTTAGTTGAATCTGCCGTACATTGCCGCCTTGTGGGCCAACAGCACGCCCGATCATATCACGAGGTACAGCAAAGATAATAGTATTGTTATACGTAAAACACTTACTCGTTTTGACATGTGCCACTCTGCTTAAGAGGTTAATATAACGCATGGTCTGCATGTCAATGGTAGCCATTAAGAAACAATCTCCATGTTATTCAGATTTTTTCCCCGCACCTTTACGTACTAAGGGGCCAGTCACCTTTACCAACAGTCCAGGTAATCCAGTTCCGACAGGCACTGGCTGGTTGAGCATGATATTTTCAATAACGGATTCAAGTTCATCTTTTCTGCCTTGAATGGTTGCATTGATAAATTGTTTATCAGGCGTTTCGAATGCAGCTCGAGCAAAGATACTTGATTTATCAGAGACAATACCCATTCTGGTTACTCCCTTTACAACACCAGATGAAGTCATCGCATCGGCAATCAAATCAAGATGTCTGATGTTAATTTCCAATCCCTGTCCTTCAAGAACTTTCTTAATTTCATTCACAATGGTCTGTCGTGCAGCTTCAATACCAAGCACTTCAGCAGTCTCATGAATATCGTTTGAACTTATTCGATCCCTATCAGCGCCTTTTATCAACAGCGTATCTTTGATATTGCTCCCAGAGGTAATAACAACGAATTCCCTGCCTCTATTTGCAACAACAACTTGATTAACGCCTTTGACGCCAGAGACAATTGCTTTCTTGATTTTCTCTTTAAGCTTGTAAATTTCCTTGAAGCCAAGATCTTGTACTTGAAGCACGATAGAGTTCTCGCGTGCCTTGCAGACGAATCCCTTGTCATTAAGACGATCAGCGATAGTCTGAGCACCAGCGTGTACGGTGCGCAGCGCATTGCTATCAAGCTCAATCTCAATTTTCTTACCGCCAAAGTCAATGCGTACTTCTCGCGTAATTTCCTCAAGCATAACTTCTTTGATTTTCTCAGCAATCACTCGTGCATCCTTTTCATTGTTATACTCCTTATCCAAGTAAACAGTCATCTGAGGTGTTGAGGGCTTCTTACGAGCGTCAAAGATTTCAATCAAACGAGGTAGTCCAAGCGTAACCTGCATTTCTGCAACTCCCGCAGAGTGGAATGTTCTCAGAACCATCTGTGTGGATGCTTCTCCAAAGGATTGTGCAGTTACGACTCCGACGCATTCACCTGGAGGGACTTTCATACCAAGATGCAATCCTGAAACATCGACTCCATCTCCGCCATACAAGAATTGAACAATATTTCCAGAGGCATCGCGTACGGTCTCATCATATTCAACTTTCAAGTCTTGTAATGCGCTTACTAAACGGCGATACAAGTAACCAGACTTTGGCGTCCTCAGAGCAGTATCCATCAGAGCGTCTCTTCCAGTAATTGCTCCAAAGAAGAACTCGGTCGGTTTAAGCCCATCAATAAAAGAAGATTTGATAAATCCACGAGCTGCCGGTTTCAAATCTCCACGCTCGAAGAATGAGAGGGTACGATTCGTGTATCCAAAGTTGATTCGATGGTCCCATAGGATTTGCTGACCAACGCAACAGCCAATTTGAGTAATATTTAGTAAGCTTCCTGCAGCGCCTGCAGAGATCATCTTATTGACGTTGCTATCTACAGGGAAGTTCGTTCGAACAATCTTACTTGCTTCTGTTCTTACCTCGTTTAACGTCTGAGCAATACGCACTTCACGTGATTCTTCCAAGGTCTTTCCTGGAATCAACATCAGCTTACCAGAAGCAGCTTCACGGATAATTTCATCTGTTTTATGCTCAGCATCTTTAATGACCTGGTTAGTTAGCTCCTTCATTTTAGCCGGAACGTTAAGATCCTGCAATGAGAGTGTGTATCCTTTGCGAGAAAGGTACCAGGTACCAAGTGCAAAAGCGCGTCTAATAGTCTCCAATACTTCTTGGCGTGAAACTTGCTTATCAAGCGTCTTGATAAGTTCGCCTTCTTCTACTCCAATAGTCGAGCTTCCAATCGAATCAGTAGGAATTTTAACATCAACGCCCTTTGGCAAGATGTGTGCGAAGATTTCTTTACCATCAATTTCCTTGCCCTTTAAAACCGCGCTCACACCAGAGCTGAAAAGCAATTGGTCAGCATCAGCCTTGCTCAATGACGACTTACTCAGCAAGTAAACGCCTGTAATTCCATCTGCAATACATCCTACAAGATTAGTATTGTTCTTGGAAGAAATAATGTTGTTCTTCACGTCCAGCAGCACGGTAGCTTCAGCGCGTGCTTCTTCTGTCTGAGGTGAGTGAATGTTTACTTCATCTCCGTCGAAGTCAGCGTTGTAAGGGAATGCAACTGCAGGATGGATTCTAAATGTTCTATCAGGCAATACACGCACGTAGTGAGCCATCAGGCTTTGCTTGTGAAGAGAAGGGTGACGATTGAAGAGTACAACATCTCCATCGCGCAAGTGTCGTTCAACCTTATAGCCTGGCTGAATTTCATTACACAAATCTTCCTTCAGCTCTTCAGCAATACGTTTTTTCTTTCCATCAGGGCGCACAACATAGTTAGCTCCGGGGTATTTCTCGCCCTGCCTAATAACATCCTTAAGGCTTTCCAAATTAGCAGTAGTCACACTCTCAGAAACAGTAATAATACGAGCAATATCAACAGGCACACCAATTTCATTGATAGCAAGGAACGGATCAGGTGACACGACAGTTCTTCCAGAGAAGTTAACACGCTTTCCGGCAAGGTTCTTTCTAATACGACCTTCCTTACCCTTAATACGTTCAGTGATCGTTTTTAGCGGCTGTCCTGAGCGATGACGTGCAGGCGGAATGCGAGTGATAGAGTTATCAAAATAGGTCGTCGTATGGTACTGCAATAAGTCCCATAGATCTTCAATAATAACTTCTGGTGCTCCCGCATTCAAGTTCTCCCAGAGTCGCTGATTAGCGCGGATAATATCTGAAAGCTTGTGTGTCAAGTCATCTTCGGAACGCTCTCCCGACTCAAGCGTGATCGATGGTCGAACGTTAACGCTCGGCACAATAAGCTGAGAAAGAATAGCTGATTCAGGTCTACAGGTACTTGGATTTACTCCAACCTTCTTCATCTGCTCGTCTGTAATCTTGAGCAACATCTCACGAATTTCAGTAGGGAAGATGCGTCGCTTACCCAATAAGAACTGACTTGGCTTTTCTAAGCGTACTCGCTCTTGCTCTTCATTACAATGAGGACACTTTTTCTTATCGCGTGCCTTCTTTGCGCGTTCAAGAGGGCTAAACGTTGCAGCCTTCTCATCTGAAAGCAAGATCTTGCCACAATGGTGACAGAAGCTTCTCAAAAAGAGTTCAATCAAAGGAATATATTTGATATGTAAAACAGGACGAGCAAACTCAATCATTCCAGGGTAACCGGGACAATCCTTCATCGTAGCTCCATCAGTTCTACATCGAACGCCAGGATCAATAGCGCCCAATCGCAGATCCATCAAACCACCATCAACCGGGAAGCCATCAACGTCATACAGTTCAGGTGTGACAATCTTTGCCACGCTTAACTTCTTGATAATCTCGGGGCTAACTAGGGCGAACTTCAGCGCTTTTACCTTCTTCTTGATTACGTCGTCGATGTTATTCATATTTGTTCTTTAGCTCGAAAGTGGTGAGGATATGCATCGCCAGCAACTCATCGATCAGTAGTTTAAATGCGTAGGAAACTTCAATTGGTTCAACATCAGTGCTGCCAGTAATTGGACAGTACGTCTTGTTACGGATTCGATCGCGAATGGCTAGATGGCCTGACTGCGTTGCAACCCATAACGTCGTCTTATCAGAATCATATCGTTCCTTGAGCAACAGTGACGCTCCATGGCCCACCAGTGCTTGCTGCTCCATTTCTCCCAGACGCAATGCGCCACCTCGAGCACGGCCTTCTGTTGGCTGTCGCGTTAGCAAGGCAACTTTACCGGATGCTCGTGCATGGATCTTATTCTTAACCATGTATTTCAACTTCAAGTAGTACATGTTACCCACGTAAATCTTAGCATCCATCTTCTTACCACTAACTCCATCATACATGGTTTCCTTACCATCAAAGCGGAAGCCCATACTTTGTAATTGCGCCTCAAGGTCAGGAACGCTCTGGCCAGAGAATGGCGTCCCGTCAAGCACTTTACCAGTAACTGCGGCGGTCTTACCAGCAAGCATTTCAATCAAATATCCAACAGTCATACGGCTTGGAATACCATGCGGGTTAAAGAGTAAATCAGGTGTAATACCTCGTGACGTGAATGGCATATCACGCGGATCTGCAATCATACCAACGACTCCTTTCTGTCCGTGTGGTGTCGAGAACTTATCTCCTGGTTCAGGTAAACGCGAGTCACGAATACGTACTTGAGCAATCTTATTACCATCTCGATCAGCAGTAATGAACACGGCATCTACAATACCTTCTTCTTCCTGTCGCATTGCGGTACTTGCTTCTTTCTTAGATTGAATACTGATGTCTTTTGCCTCTGACAGGAATTTAGGAGGAGTAACCTTACCAATAATAACATCCGCTGAGTGAATAGGTGCTTCTGGGTAAACGATACCATCATCTTCAAGGAACTGATACGATTTCTCAGTTCGATATCCTGCTACGTCCTTGTCAGGAATAAGGATCTCATCTCTCAAGCCCCCTGTGTAGTGCAATTCAGTTGAATCATAGGGCCTAAAGTACGTGCTTCTTCCCATACCGCGCTGGATGCTTGCTTTATTAAGAATAACTGCGTCTTCAACGTTATACCCGTCAAAAGGCATAATAGCAACAACAAGATTCTGTCCTGCTGGGTACACGTTAAGCGTGTTGAATACGAAGCTTCTGACCAATGGCTTTTGCGGATAGTGCAAGATAGAAACATCCGTGTCTAGTCGCGTCAAATAGTTAGCAGCATAAATACCTAAGGACTGCTTCAGAGTCTTACTTCCTCTGTTAAGACGAGAAGACTGGTCGTGGTTTCCAAAGGGTACCAGGGAAGTGATCAGACCAAAAACGTCAATGCTGTCAATTTCAAGGTGTGTGTGCTTTGCATTCAAATCGTCAACAGACAAAGAGACAAGCGCATCTTCTTCTTCAGCAGCATCTAAATATTCAATGACTCCTTGCGTAACCAAATCGCTCCAGCTCAGCGAACCTTGCTCCAAAAGAACCTGGTGTTCATCCTTCAACTTGCTTACTCCCTGAGAAACAATTAACAACGGTCTCAAAACACGGCCCACTTCAGTTGAAATAACAACAGAGTTAGCTTCATTCTGGCTTCTAATGCTCAATTCAACAGGGAGCTCGCCTCTGCGTCGAGCAGCTCGAATATCTTTAACAAAGCTGACAGGGTCAGCAGCGACGCCAATAAATCGTCCATTGAAGAATACATCTCGTCCAGCACCTTCGCCCAAGCCAATGCCTTGAATCTTCTTGATAATAGGAACTTCATCAACAATAATGGCAGTCGAAATTCGACTCAAGAGCGCAAGGTTCTTTCGTAATCCGATTTCTGTTCCTTCAGGCGTTTCAGTAGGACAGAATCGCCCATAGTGGGTTGGATGCAGCGTACGTGCCATGAAGTTCTCCTGGTCGTCAGGCAACATACTCGAAACACGCATCAGCTGAGAGAGAATAGAAAGATAGTTGGTCTTATCCATATTTTGCGTTACGCCCGTTCGCTCGCCAATCCATGCTCCTGTTGCAATAGCGCTTTCAATACGCTGGCTGAATAAGGTTGATTTTGCAATAGTCTTCACAGAATAAAACTTCTTTCGTTTTACAACTTTCTGCAAAGAGTATTGAATATCTCTCACTAGAATATTCAAGTTAACACGGAAAAGATCAGAAAGCAAGTCTCCAGTAAGCTTTACACGCTTGTTTGCATAATGGTCTTTATCAGTTCGTAAGCTTGGATCAGTTTTAGCAGTCAAGAATTGCTTGATAAATTTACATAACGTTAATGCCTTTTCTTGTCGAGCATTCTTATCAACACCAATATGGGGCAGGAAGAAGCGATCAACACGCTCTTTAGTACGATCAAGAATTTCCTTCTTTGTTCCTTGGATGCCTGATTTCTCTGCAATGGCAAGCAACGCATCATCAGTACTTTGAATGTTAGCGAATTCATAGAAGTTAACAATCAAACAGTCATCTTCTTTTCCAATATGTTTAGCAATATCTGCTTCAGTGCCCATTCCTAAAGCCTTAAGCAAGACGAAACATGGAATATTCTTCAATCGGCTGAAAGAAACATCTAAGATTCCTTCGCCTGTCTCGCTGACAGTAGTAGGAATCTTGTACGCACCACGCTGAGAGAATACACGTAAGATAAGCCCATGACGCCCATTTTCAATAAAGGGTTGGTTAGATGCAAGGTCTTCAGTCATAACCATAATACGTTCATTTCCATTGACAATAAAGTATCCTCCAGGGTCGAGCGGATCAATATAGTTCTCCCGTAGCTGATTAGTGTTCATACCATACGTGGTGCAAATCGTGCTCTTCACCATCACGGGCAAGCGCCCAATCTCAACTTCTGCGCTTTCATTCTGAGCGCCAAATTTAACACTAAGCTCAACAAAAACCGGTGCTGAATAGGTCAAATTTCGTAAACGAGCTTCAGTAGGAGTAAGGATATTGACGCTACCATCAGCTTCAATGACGTCTGGCTTGCCCATTCTAATCTTGCCAAGCTTAACTTCAACATCTTCCTGCTCAATGCCTTCATTGACTTCTTGTACAATATGTTGTATCCTACGTGCAATAAAATCGTTAAAGCTTCTCAAGTTAGACTCAACAACCGAGTGCTGCTGCAAATACTTCTTAACTAACAAGTGTTTATCGGCCATTATGAAACCACCCGATAATAAATTCTTTTTTTATCTTCAAAATCACGCTCAACCTTCACCACTTCTCCACGTACGCACCCTTCAGGTAACGCTGGATCAGTTGCCCGCATCTTTGGGAGTTGCGCAACGGCAATATTAAACTTTTCCAAAAGTAGTTTAACCTCTTCTGGCGTCAATTTCGTATGTTTTGGCTGCAAGACGTGCATGGGCGATTGACGACTATAAATAAGATAATAGTGTTGTGTAAAAGTGGCTTTTTAAACCTTTCTGCTAAAACTTAAAAAGCTACTTTTAATCATTTTCAATCAGGCGAGCTCTTCAATCATGTTTTTCCACATCCCTGACATGTATAATCTTTATTACAGGATCAGAATCTATGTTCAATAACTGGCATCTCAACACGCGAATCCTGCACAATCCACAGACCCTGCTGCGACACGCGAGAAGGCATAATGACTGCCGAATTAAAAGTCAGCTTTGTAGTGGCCGTCTGAATGACAACTGCTCCAGAATCAACCCGTTGCTCAATAGTAGATTGGGGGGTAAATCTCCAAACACGTCTTCCTCCAGAATGAACACCGGAAAGAACATAATCTGCGTCCCAATCAGCCAGGCTCGTTGTGAGAGATTTTTTATCAGTAAAACCGGTAAGCACGTTGATCTCCTCAAGCATGCCTGAAAAAGCCTCATTCTCTGCACGAGGCGCATTCGGATTCCACAATATCAACGCATCAGGAACAAGTAGTGAAATATGCATCACGGACTCCTGATAATAATCAGTATTTGCCATTGCCACGATAGGTTTATCCTCGCCATCTCCGCCATAACTTCTAAAAGCAACCCAGGGCATCAGACCAACGTCGGAATTCAGCTTAGCGGCGCGAACCTGATTGACGCTGTATCTGAATGAATTAAAGGCAGTCAAGTTATATGTTCCGTTTCCTGGCTCTCTTCCAGGCCAGGTTATCTGTCCAAGCCAGCCGTAAGCTTGTGGGGCTTGATGCGTTCCAAAAATTTGCGGGCCGACGAGGTCAACAGAAGGGATCTCAAGACAGTAACCACCATGGCCGTTCACATCAACCAAACCAAAGGGGCAACTAATGGGATAGTTGTAAGCATACTCGTAGTTTGAACCATTTACATAGGGATAATATCTTTTCACAGGGTCAAAAAAAGCCTGATTTAAGAATTTCACTGAACGCGCAACATGTACTGCATTCCATATATGATAGTTATTGCCTCCGCTGAAAAAATTTGAAACCGTAGATAAATCGTCAAACCCGATCAACGGAATTATTTCCTCTCTCGTTCGTGGATCATTTTGTATCGCATTCCACTTTACAACAACGTCAGGATTAGACAAATTGCTTCCAACCTGGAAATTACTAAACCCACGTTCGAAATCAATGATAACTGTGTCAACCTTACCACCTAGTGCAGAATAATTCGCAAAAAATGAATCAACAATAGTCGAGACATTAGCAACACCATTATCCCACCAGAGGCAAGAAATGTTCGTCAGCACCCTGTCTTCATTGATGCATGCATCTTCGGGATGATTGGTAATCAAATCCTGATAGATTCCCAACTGAAAAAGAATCATCACCCTATGGCCTTCTGGATACGCATCAAGCGCAAGCTTTGCTGCTTCGGGCGTGGTCTGCGGCCAAGGCGGCGGATTTCCAGTGCCAACAGTAAAAGGAAAGTAATAGAACATCGGAACGATAGCAGTCAAATTAGTTGTTCGTGAATCCCACGCATACGCGTATAACGTCTTTCGTTGAAAAGTATCGCTTTCTCCAGAGTCATCTGCTGAGCCGCATCCAGGATCAACAGGCCAATCAACCAGCCCATCATAATCATTATCTACGCCGTCTGCACATTCATACACATCACGAGAACCACTGCTCCTACGATCTCCGTCACTATAGGAACGATACGAGCAATCTCGACCTAAGCCATCAGAAGATAAACATTCGTCTTCAGATAAACGCACAACGACTGCTGGAACAGATTCATCTTCAACAAGCCGCAATGCTCCTTGTCTACTGCTATCGTGGGCTTGACCAACGAATCCTCCCGCAATAAGCACCCATAAAAGCGACATAAAACACACCACGCAAGCGACCCCTACGAGCACAATCAGCAGTACACTACTTTGATTGGAATACGTCATGAAAATATTCTAAATGGGTGCTTTATAAGCATATCGCAAGAAAAATGACCCCGATGGGATTTGAACCCACGACACCTGGATTAAAAGTCCAGTACTCTAACCGGGCTGAGCTACGGGGCCATACGCAAATCAGCGCGAGATGATTTTTAAATGCTTTTACTCAACAAGATAAAGCATTTAAAGGACTTTAAAGCGCAAAGTAGAAAATCTGGCTAAAAATTACGCCAGGAAAAATAACTAGAAAGCGTCAGCAATCTTTCGCTTAATATCTTCAAAGCTCAACGCGCCCGTATGGCGGTCGACCATTTCACTGTCTTTAAAGAAGATCGTAGTAGGAATAGACATCACATCAAATCGCTGCGCCAGTTCTTGATTGCCATCAACATCAACCTTGGCAAACTTTACTCCCTTAATGTTTTCCGAGGCTTTCTTAAAATGAGGCCCCATAATCTTGCACGGCCCACACCAGTCAGCATGGAAATCAACAACAACGCTTCCGTGTGCAATAAAATCATCAAATGAATCTACATCAAGCTCTTTTAGGCCCATATACGTTTCTAAAAAGACAGCTTAATAAATCTTATGCATTTTTTAAGATAACATAACTTTTTAAATGAAAATTGGTGAATAGTAGTATGAAACAACTACACCTTGGGGCAAAATGGCAATTCCGCATCGGGGGATACTTCGGCTTTGGTTTTGTAGTTCTATTTTTTGGAATATGGTTAGGATTTACTAGTCTTTTGATTTTTCCTTCAGTATCTTTATTTTTAACTTTAATCATAATTTATCTTATTTTGGTTATAATATTAACTGAAATTTACACGCAGATGTCATACACAAGATGGTTCTATGAATTTGCCAAAGATGAATTAAAAATAGAGAGGGGAATAATCTGGAAAAGATATAGCAATGTTCCATATCAGAGAATACAAAACGTTGATATCCAGAGAGGAATTATCGCCAGATTTCTAGGCTTCTCAACCGTAATAGTCCAGACGGCGGGCTATTCTGCACCAGCAAGGTATCAAGCAGAAGGATATATCCCTGCAGTAGATATGAAAGAAGCAGAAAATATAAGATCTTTTTTAATGAAAAAGATTTCTAAACGAAGATAATTATTTATCTAGAGAAGATTTCGAAAGACTTCTATAACCTTCTCCGCAACAATCCTTAAAAACTCAAGAAAGATTAATATAAAACGTGGCTCGAATTATAGGAAAGGGGTATTCGTATGATGACGTTCTAATAACTCCTAAATATAATAAAATTTTCTCACGCTCAGAGGTTAGCTTTGAAACTAAGGTCACTAAAAATTATAGCTTAAAAATTCCGTTCATCGCTGCTAACATGGACACGATATGTGAAAGCGAAATGGCTATTGCGATTGGCAAGCTCGGCGGTCTTGGCGTTATCCATCGCTTCTTAACAATTGAACAGCAAGCCCTTGAAGTAAGCAAAGTAAGACAAGAAAATATTCTCGCTTCAGCAGCAGTCGGAGTAAAAGACTACGAGCTTCGTGTTCCAGCATTAGTTCAAGCAGGCGTGCAAATAATAGTCATAGACATAGCTCACGGGCATTCCAAAAGAGCAGGCAAAACTTTAGACTGGATAAAAGCAAACTATCCACAAATAGATGTCATGGCTGGAAATATTGCAACTAAAGATGCCGCTCAATACTTCTTGAGTAAAGGTGCTGATGGAATCAAAGTGGGCATCGGTCCAGGCTCGTTATGTGAAACAAGAATAATGGCTGGAGCCGGCATTCCTCAAATAACTGCAATCATGGACGCACATGAATCAACGCAAGGACGCGTCCCAATCTGCGCGGACGGTGGAATTCGCTATCCTGGTGACGTTGTAAAAGCAATTGGAGCAGGAGCTGACACAGTAATGATAGGAAGTATAATTTCAGGAACAGACGAAACCCCTGGCGAGATTGTTCTTCTTGACGGAGAACCTCACAAAGAATACAGGGGAATGGCTAGTTACGACGCAACTCTAAAAAAGCAAGAGTTAGATGGCAAAACAGATGGAAAAATAATTAGTGTTGAAGGCCAAAGAATGCAAGTCCCATGTAAGGGCCCAGTTCTTCCAATCATAGATAAATTCCTTGGGGGCCTCTCTTCAGGAATGACTTACGTCGGAGCAAAAACTATTCCAGAACTCAAAGCTAAAGCAGACTTCATAGAAATCAGCTTCGCAGGTTTAGTTGAAAGCCGAGCTCATGGGTTGGATAAATAATCACTTTTCCAAATAGAAACTAAATCTTCCCCATTTTTCTCGCAAGCTCTTCCGTCTCGCTCAATAACCGCTCAAATTCATCTAGCCCTTCGTTCCAAAATCTCTTATCAGTAATATCAAATCCAATCGAAGCAAAAAGCTCTTGTGGCGACTTCGAGTTACCGGCTGAGAAAATATTCTCAACATGCTCAATAAAAGACCCGTCTTTTCTTACAGAAGATTGCAACCTTTTTGAGCTTAGCAATCCGAATGCGTAGCTGTAAATATAAAAATACTTGTAGAAATGAGTCTGCGTCCATGATATCCACCAGTTTTCCGAACCAGGCGATAAGGCAACAGAATCACCCAGATGAGCAGCCATGTGCTTCTGGAAAAGCGATCCAATCTCTGCTAAAGAAACATATCCTTTTTCAGCAGCCAGCCGATGAAGCGCCTGCTCAAACCGATATCCAGCAACCTGACGGAAAATAGTGCTAACATCGCTATCAAGCTTCATCATTGCCAACGCCAACTTAAGCTCATCATCAGCATCCTTAAGCAGTTCGTCAAGCACAAAGTCTTCCATAAACGTGCTCGTCACTTCCGCAAAAGAAATGGGCGTATCAAACTGCAACGCATTCTGTTTTTTCGACAACTCTGCATTAATCGCGTGACCAAACTCATGAGCAAGTGTCAGAACGTCCTTAAGAGTGTTTGTATGATTGAGCATCACGTAGGTTGGATAACGCGCACTCCACCACACGCAAAAAGCTCCAGCTCGCTTACCTTTTGCAGGATAAACATCAACCTGTCCGTGTTGCAAAAACCGTTCAAAAATAGTTCCAAAACGAGAATGGAGCCCCTTTAAAACCGTGCCTACCAATTGAGCAGATTCATCAAAGGTAAAGGCGCGAGCAACCTTTCCATAGGGAACATTACGCTCATGATATTCCAAAGCAGTAACTCCAAAGAGCCGCGCCTTCAAACGATAGTAACGCTGAGAAAGATCGAAGCGCGCTTCTACCGTATCAAGCAATGCATCTACTGCTTCGGTAGAAATATCATCATCCAGATGCCGCGGCTGATCTGCCCGAGTGTAGCCGCGCAGCACGCAGTTCGTTCGGTGATTCTCCAAGAGAGAATTGATTTCAGCTTCAGCACTTTCTCGGTGTTTAGCTAAGATCACATTAAACTGTCGCGCTGCTTCATCGCGTACTGTCTTATGCTCATGTTTGAGCAAACTATCTATAGCTGAAAAACTCCGCAGCGCGCGCGTCCCATCAGGCAACAAAACCTCGCGCTCTTCTTTAGACAAGAAGCTTGAGACCATTTCAACCCAATTTGAATACGACGTTTTAGCCTTGAGAGTCATTATTTTCTCCTCTGGTTCAGACAGCTGATGTTTTGCTTGTGTGAAGATGCGCTCAAGAAAATGCCGATACTCTTTCAAAGCAACGTGTGAAAGGAAAACCTGCTGTGTTTTGTCGTTGATCATTCCAAGGTTAAGCCTGAAAAAATCAACCTTCAGCAGCTGTTGATCTTTAAACTCCGTAAACGTGTTACGCAACGCTCGAACATCTGTATTTGTCTGATCCTTCTGTGCCTGCAACCATAAGTGAAAACCTTCCAAACCGCCATCACCAAAAACCGCCACAAGATCCGCGTATTCATCAAGTGCTTGCTTCAAAATAAGCGGATTACTCAAATAATCCATCCGTGAACGCCAAACACTCTCAAATCGCTCAATGGCCGCAGCAAACGCCGCACGTTCGCTTGCCTGATCAAAATCCTTTCCAAGAAGGAGAGAATAATCCCATTCGGCCTTATAGTTCATCAAAACAAGCGTATCTGATGATTTATAAAAATACCGCAATTAAGCACGCGGAACAGCGATCAGGAAGCATTCCTCACCGATATTGTCGCAATCGCGCACGAAAAGCATTATTTGTCCAGACATCCCATACACTGGGTTGACACCATCACTACCAATAATCGTTTTTTCACGTAACATTTCAAAATCACGAAAAGCTCTTGCCTTCTTAAAAGCTCCAAACGTATTCTTGTAAATGCCAGTAAACTTAATTATTTGTTGCGGACAATAAGCTAGTGGCCCAGATATATTTCCATTAGATCGTAAAAAGCTTATGAGTGCTTTCTCGGCTATTTCTTGTGTTTTTTCATCACCTAAGTACCCGCATTCAAAGCAGAATCCTGGTTTTACATGTACGTTCATAAAATGGTCTGTTGATCCCGGGTGAAAAGGATCAATATTACATACCACTAAAGAGGAGTCGAAAATAGATGCCGTTTTAATCTGAGATTCTCCGCAGATTACGAAAGGGACAGATTCTTTTGTGAAACTTGCATGTAGATCTAACAAAGCATCTGCCCTTTCTAAAAAAGGAATAATACTTTTAGCTGTTTTTCCCTCTAAAGTTCCTTTAATTTCTTCCGCCTGCTCTTTAAAGAAACAACGGTTAAGATTTACTTCTACAAATCGCTTGTTTTGCCTTATTGCCTCAAGATTCGCATAAATGAAAGTGACTTTTCCGCATTCTATATTCAGGAGAGGAATTAACAGATCGAACGCCTTAACGCCGCATACCTCGTCTCCATGCACACCTGCCAGTACAACTACATTTTTTCCCGGTTTTAAGCCGTGCTTCTCTATTACGCGTATGTTCATTACAGCTCTCGCTTTAGGTAAATTCTCCATTCAAATTCTGGATCCGTTATCCCCGTGTTGGTAAATCCTAGTTTAACGAATAGACCCATGGAAGAGGCATTTCTCTTGTCTGTGCGCAATACCACTTCGCTTACTCCAACTTTTTGAGCAGCTTGAACAAACCGTTCTCCCAATTGAACACCCACGCCCAATCTTCTTGAATCGCCACGTACGGCGATATCATCAAGATAAGAACTATTTGGACTAACAGATCCTTTCAGGAAAGGAAATTTTCCAAAGGGTAGCCGATATCCCCATGTGGTACCGAGAAGTCTTTCTTGTTTTCCATTTGCAACCGCCACTAAAGCTATTGAGTCCTTCTGATCAAGAGCAAAATCAAGGTCTGCTTTTATCCCGTCTCGACTCCAAAATTCTGCGAGACTAAGAGGATTTGTGCATTTCTTACACAACGCTGGAGGGTTTACACTCTCTGCAATTCCATAATTTATTCCGCAAGAGGTACATTTCCGATATTCGTCCCAAGGTGGTTCAGCAAACGCAGAAACATATACTTCAGTCAGTTGTCTAAAATCCGAAGGAGAATAGTCTCTAATTAAAAAATTCATTTTAATCGCACCCCCTTTCACTAGATAATAGAACAATGAAAACGACCAGCACGGGGTGTGCCTTGCGCCTCAGAACTTAAGAAATAAGAAAGATAGATGTAACTACAAAAAGTGAAAAAAACCAGCGTTTGAAAACGCCTGTGCTCCAAATTGAATGCCTTGCATAGCTAAAGCTTTACAGAAGTATATTTAAATCTTACTTTAACGCTACTCTATTTATTCCTTAGAAACTTTAACAGCCTTTGGACCCTTGTCGCCCTGCTCTACCGTGAAGCTGACTGTGTCATCCTTACGAATAGAAACGCCAGCGCTAAGACCGGTCATGTGAACGAAGTACTCTTTCCCGTCTTCGCCAGCAATGAAGCCGAATCCTTTAGTTTCATTAAAGAACTTTACTTTGCCTTTCATAAATAATGCCTCTTTCTTGCCTTTATAAACGCTTGTATTGAATAATTAAATAAATTTGAAAGCACCAAGCACCACTCGAGTAGTTGGCATCAACGCATCCTGCGCAGCAAGATCACGCAGCTCATCAAGAAGAAACCATCTTCCTTCAAGAACATCTTCTGCCGGGGTAATAGGCAGTATAGGCGCCCCACAAAAGGCATGAACATAGCGACGAACGCCATCAAAAGAATGATAGCCTACATTCTGACCGCTAAAGATGAACGGGTCTGACCCAAGTTCTCGGATAGCGGTCCGATGCGCGGCCTCAGCTGGCTTCTCACCTACTCGCAGCAGCCCCCCACAAGAAACGCCCCACTTTCCAGCCCATAGCGAGTCTCGCTGCTGGGTGAGGTAAACATGATTAGCACCATTAAGAAGTAAAACATAGATTCCACCAAGAATATCAGTGCGCTTATCTATATCCGCGCGTGGTTTGTCTCCAATCACGGTTCCTTGTTCATTAAAAAGAGCAATTCGTGAACTGGCCTCTTGCATGTAAGTAAAAGCTATATCTTAGAATATTTAAAACCAATGTAAAATCTAGATGTTCCTATTTTTGACATCATTTTTTATCATTTTTACAAGTTCAGGAAACGTAGATATTTTGAAATGTCCATTTTTGCTCTTATAAATTACAATCTTTGCTCCCTTGAGCTTTTTTTGATATTTAGATGCATGGGAAACGGGACCTGCATCATCATCTTTGGAAAAGAGTAGGTAAAGATTGTTAGAGTTGTTTTCAATCATCGATAAATCTGATTTAAGGTTAAAACCGCCCACCAAATCCTCCCCCTCTAAGCTGTTGTCATACGGGGGGCAAATGAGATAGGTTGATAAAATTTTCTTGGGAAACTTATTTTCAGATAGATATTTTGCTAAAAATATGCCTCCCAAAGAGAGACCTATGAGAATAACGTTCTTTCTTAAAAAAGGTATAATTCTTTCAAAGTGGATTTTCCACTCTTCATAGTGCGCGTTTTCAGATAAAGGCATACGTGGTCGGATAATATCAAATCTCTTTCCTAGTTTTTTATCTAAATAATCACCATTCCATCTTATTCCATCTTTTAGAGATATGGAACGGGATTGTAGGTAATGTAAGTAGTCTTTCCTGTTTTTGAAAGTCATGCCCCCATGTATAAAACATATCTGAGTTTTAGCTTTCATTCTAATCTATATTTCCATCACTTAAATTCTTATTCCCCGCAACCAGAACGTGACGTCTGCTTACAACTTGTACAGACAATAGCGCAATTCCCAATACGCTGGGCAGGTCCACCACACAAAGGACACAACAAGCCCTCTTGTAATCCAAAGTCTTTAATCGTCTTCTGCTCATCTTTTGAATCATCAAATGCCTCAAGCTCGAACTCAACCTTCCCTGCGCTGCCGCTAAAGTGATTGAGCATGAACTGCGCTACATAGTCAACAATCGAGCTTGCAGTTCTAATCTTAGATACACGCTCATCAACTTCTCCGCCCTGAATGTTCTTTACAAATCCCGATGGCTCAAACTTCTGATGTCTGAACTTATTGAAAAGCACTTCAACAGGAATACCATACTGCAAGTTCAACGATACAGAGGTTGCCCAGGTATCCATAAGCCCACGGATAGTAGAGCCTTCCTTGCTCATGGTCACGAAAATCTCTCCTGGTTTACCATCATCGTACAAGCCAACCGTCAAATAACCCTTATGCCCTGCAATTTCAAAGCGGTGCGTAATAGCCTTACGTGTTTGAGGCATATCTCTCTGGCGCACCGTCACAAGCTGATTATCTTTCTTGACCATCTCGCCTTCAGTCTTCTTCGTATTAAGCGGCTGGCTGCGCTTACTATTCTCTCGATAAATAGCAACTGCCTTCAGTCCCTGCTCCCAGGAAAAGATATACGCATCCATAATATCTTCAACAGTCGAGTGCTCAGGCATATTGACCGTCTTGCTAATCGCACCAGAGATAAACGGCTGACTTACTGCCATCATCTTGATATGCCCTTTGTAATGGATTGCACGCTTTCCTTTCCCGGGCTTAAAGGCGCAATCAAACACTCCAAGGTGCTCATCACGCAACGCTGGTGCACCTTCAATCATATCATTCTTATCAATATAGTCAATGATATCAGTAATCTCCATATCGCTATAGCCCAATGTCCTCAGCGCCAAAGGTACACTTTGATTCACAATCTTCAGCATGCCTCCGCCAGACAGCACCTTGTACTTAACCAGCGCAATATCTGGCTCAATGCCCGTTGTGTCACAATCCATCATAAACG
Organism: Candidatus Woesearchaeota archaeon; assembly: GCA_964357505.1. GTDB lineage: Archaea > Nanobdellota > Nanobdellia > Pacearchaeales > GW2011-AR1 > JBBSZK01. The sequence goes on from CAYHLN010000002.1 coordinate 23,735, forward strand.
CGATAGTATTATGACTGATAAAACCATTAGCAGTATATGTAACATTTTCTGGAACAGAAATATCGTACGTTGGTTGCACCCCGCCATCAATGTTAGAACCTATGACATCGTAGAAAAACTGAAGTGCCCACAAAAGTTGAGGATGCTTAGTGTCCTGATAGAGTTGAATCGCTCTTTCTCGTGGAATCGCATGATGCCTCTTCAAAGACAACAAAACAGTATCGCGATATTTGCTCCCCACAGGTACCGCTTCTTCAATAATCTCTTCAGGTAAATACACATAATCTCTCTTGCCAGTCTGCGAACTGCGCGATGCGACTGCATCGGTCTTCCTTGCCCCCATGAAACCAATTGCCTCCAAGAACAGTTTATTGTACGAAATATTTTTCAGCCTCATCACATAAACAGGGGCTGCCCCATATCCCGAAACATTCTCTTTTGTAGAAGTAGGGTAGCCAAGGCTTAAAAGCAACGTTCTAATTTCGCCAGCAAATTCCTTACTTGCAGTACAGATGGAAGGATTCCCGAGCCCAACAGTTCCGTCAGCTTCAAAAAGCCCCCTCAAAAACGCGCCATAAATTTTCCTATCGTTGGTGCATAATATAGAATCTGGAATATGGGGGGTATAACCCTTGCCAGAATGGCTTTCAGAAGGTCTCAACTTAGAAAATCCGCAGGCATCCCACCACATAGTCAAGGGAACAGAATGAACAGCGACTTCCTTGTATCCCTCCTTCTGCGACAGATGAATCCCCAGATTAAAGACAGATGTAACAAGCTGTCTCAACCGTTCAACAACATCCTCATCCTTATTATCAACGCAAAATCGTAGCCCCTTGCTATGGAGACTCCCATCACCCATAAAGTAGCCAATAAGCTCTGCAAGTTCAGCAGTCATTTTTTTAGGCGTCACCAAGTTAAAGTCAGTATTCCAATGCAGTTCTGGAGCTGGAGGCAAGAGCACGTCTTGCTCATCGCCAAAAATAGTATTCATGGCCAAAGGAACAACATCTCCTTCCTGGATTTCATCAAATCTCTTCCAAGTCCATTGCCTTGTTTCAGCATCCACGATCTTTACTTTATGTTTCTCCGTTCCCTGGATTTCATATCCTGAAGAAGTCACGATTTTTCTCGTGCTCGCTTCTCCGTTAATATAAAATTTCGTCGCCTCCTTTGGACCCTCGTCAGTCATCACCTTAAAAGAGACATCTTGCCATTGGTTACCTTTTTTATTTCCCAGACTCCGTAGCCTTACAAGTCCCTTATTCGTAGAAATCAGGGAACTCTCAACAAGGCATCCTGTTGGTGCCAGTACACTTGCTTGCGCATTCCGGTACCCATGCTTCTCGCCCAACGTCACGGCCTCGCTCCAACAATCCCATGCATCATTCGCCAAATAACGCAGTTCAGAAGGCATTTTATTGACTTCAATCTTCTTCACCGCATCACGATGCATGCGCATGACTTCAAGCATTGGTTCCTTATTCTTCATGTAGCCTGGGAACGGCCCCACAGCGCGAGCAATCTCTGCAGACATCCGATATGCCTCACCACACATAATAGCAGTCAATGCCGCAGCCACAGCTCGCCCTTCATCAGAATCATAGGGCAACCCATAGCTCATCAATAACGCTCCAAGATTAGCATATCCCAAACCAAGCGGCCGGAAGTCGTGAGAGTTACGCGCAATCTTCTGAGTCGGATAACTTGCGCCATCAACAATCAAATCCATAGCCAGAATAAATGTGCGCACCACACTCTTGTATTTCTCAACGTCAAACTTGCCATCTTCAGTTCTAAATTTCATTAAATTGATCGACGCCAAATTACAAGCAGAATCATCAAGGTGCATATATTCACTGCACGGATTACTTGCATTGATTCGTCCGCTATTTTTTACAGTATGCCACTCGTTAATAGTCGTATCAAATTGCATTCCAGGGTCACCACAAATATAGGTACCTTCAGCAATCTTTCGCATCACTTCACGAGCCTTGAACGTCTCACACGTTGCGCCGCCATACACATACTTGGTCTGCCACTCACCATCACTCTTGACAGCCTCCATGAAGGAATCAGTAGCCCGTACAGACATATTACAATTCTGATAGCTAATACTTGCATACGCCTCTCCATTCATACCTCCATCATATCCTTGCTCAATAAGCGCCCAAGCTTTTTTCTCTTCTTTAGACTTAGACTCAATAAATTCAATAATATCCGGATGGTCTATATTCAAGATCTCCATCTTTGCAGCCCTTCTTGTTTTACCACCAGACTTAATGACAGAAGCGTACGCATCATACCCTTTCATGAATGATACCGGTCCGGAAGCGCGTCCGCCGCCAGTCAGCCGCTCCTTGGAGCTTCGTAGTGGTGATCGATTTGATCCTGTACCAGAACCTGCCTTGAACAAGTTTGCTTCAGCCACTTGTACTTCCATAATAGATTCCATATTATCTTGAACGCTTTGGATGAAGCACGCTGAGCATTGCGGCCGATTCATTGTTTTCACCGAGTGAATGATCGTATCAGTTGGAGCATCCCACACATACGCAGATACGCCACCAGCCTGCGGATTATATTCCTGAATACCCACGTTAAACCAGACAGGCGAATTAAACACGGAAAGCTGATTCAAACAAATAGCAGCAACCTCATCTCTGAAAGCATTTGCTTGCTCTTCAGTTAAATAACGCTGCAAGACTCCTTGGACGCCCATCCATCTCGCAATACGACCAACAAGCTGCTCAATAGAATTCTCACGTTCGCCCTTTAACTGATCTCCCCAGAAGTACCTTCCAGCAACTACTTTGATCGCAAGTGGCGACCAAAAGTCTGGTCGACGAACAGCAGGCTGAGTAAAGATGACTTTTCCCATATCATCTGTCACTTTAACATCTTCAGAAATCCATTTGATAGGATTACCTACAATATCAAGCTCAAAGGGACTCTTTCCATGTCGCGTGAAGAAACGCTCATACTTCAGAGGCTCAAAATGCATCCCAGACAGCTGCGCACGCTCTGGCGACTCGTCATTAGCAAAATGTTGTCCGTTCATCAGCTCTTAAGTAACCCCTTTATCTCTTTCTTAAAATCGCTCAAGTCCGTAAAATCCCGATAAACAGAAGCAAAACGGATGTATGCGATTTTATCTGCTTTCTTAAGTTCCTTAGAAACAAGCTCGCCAATGACGCTCGTAGGTACCTCTCTACCTTTTTTCCTCACCCTCTCTTCAATATTATTTACCATTTGTTCAATCTGTTCCTCACTTATAGGGCGCTTCTCGCACGCCTTCACAATGCCTGTCTTGATCTTGTTGCGATCGAATATCGCTCGAGTACCATTCTTTTTGATAACCTTGAAGTCTCCCCATTCTACGGCCTCGCGCGTTGAAAAGCGCTTGCCACATTTTAAACATTCCCGTCTCCTTCGCGTGACCGTTTCTGAGTCTCGCTTGTCCAAAACCTTGGTTTCTGAGTGGAGACAAAACGGACATTGCATACATGTAACCTCTTTATGATGACCACAACCCCTTGTGTCTATACCGAGGTGTAGACACAATCTATTGTGTTTTCTACGCTCTCAATCCCGTACACTATTTAAGCTTTTATGTGCTGCTATAAACACATGTGGTTTATTTTTAAATAAAAGTTCGTTTATGAAAATCACATACCTTATATAGAAGATCTGCCTCAAAAAAAGATGCAAAGCACACTCAAGCGACATGACAAAGTCAAGCTCCTGCGCACGCCCGATCCTGAATATGTCGAACCCTATCGTGATCCTCCCGTGCCAATAACTACGGGCATGATGGGCACGATAAACGTGATGCTTCCCAATGGTCGTTATCATGTCCGCATCGCGGATGAAGAAGGTGAGGAGATCGCCTATGTGGTGGTAGATGAAGAAGACTTAGAAAAAATTGATTAACGCAGTACCTTCAATGCTTTACTAAGTTCATGCTTTATATGTTCAATTTCCGTATCGGTAAGTGCTTTTTCTAAACTAAACCTCACTGAGCCCCTTATTTCTGCAGACGTGAGCCCTATCGCGCGCAAGCTCGCTTCTTCTTTTCCACTCTTACTCTCACATGCACTGCCTGTGGAAATATACATTCCTTTTTGAGACAGGTACGCCACAAGCAAGCGCGCATCCATTTCAGAAAAAGAGGCATGAATAATATTCGATAATCCATTGCGCGAGCCGTTAATCGTTGCCCCTAATGCTTCTAAAAGACGAATAAGCCGTTCTTTTGTGCCAACAAGTCTGAGGAACTTCTTACTATCAAATAGTTCTGCAGCTTTTGCAAAACCAACAACTCCAGGCACGTTCTCTGTCCCGCCCCTCAGCCCTCGCTCTTGCCCACCGCCGAAGATCAACGGTTCTATCTTGATTCCATCACGAACATAAAGCAAGCCAACACCCTTCGGCCCATTAATCTTATGTGCTGAAGCCGACAACAAATCAATTTTCATCGTTCGAACGTCAATGTCAAGTTTAGCAAACGTCTGAGCAGCATCCGTATGAAACAGCACGTCATGTTTACGGCAAAGCGCTCCAACTGCCGCAATTGGCTGAATCGTACCAAGCACGTTGCTCGCATGCATCACTGATACCACGAGCGTCTGCCGACTATGTTTTTTCAGCTGATGTTCAATAAAACTCAACTCAACAATACCTTCGCGGTTCACCGGTGCAATCACAATCGTATACCCTTGAGTCTTCAAATATTCGCACGTTTCCATAACTGCCGCATGTTCCAGTGCGCTCACCACAATACGTTTCTTTTTTGGATACGCTCGAGCAAGCCCTTGTAACGCCCAGGAGTCAGACTCGCTCGTACCAGAAGTAAAAATCAGCTCGTGAGCACGCGCACCCAGTTTCTGAGCAAGCAACGTTCGAGCGCCGACGAGGGCTTTTGCTGCACGCTCTCCAAGAGCATGCGGAGAACTCGGGTTTCCATACTGCTCGCTCAAATAGGGAGCCATTGCCTTGAGTACTCGGCTATCAAGCGAGCTACTCGCAGCCGTATCAAGATACAGGCTCATATTCCAACGTGCAGCCGCTCAACTCGCTCAACTGCTGAAAATCCTTTTGCCCATAAGAGAACTGACCATCTAACTCCCACGCAGGCAATGAAGCCAGATTACCACATGCGAGCGCATCGCACGACACAATTTCAATCAGATCTAACGCACGAGGGGCAAACAGCTTCTCCTGCTGCAAACACTCTGCACAGTCGCTCTTCAAATACAACACGGCACCATGATCATTCAAGCAATGCACAAATCGAATCTGCTGGTCCTCTCCCAATGCGTAACCAGTTGTTTTGGAAAACCAATCAGTAAATACATACAAGCCAGCAATCAGCACAATCAAAACGCCAAAGGTAAGAAACGTCTTAGTGCTTGATTTCATTACTCTCAAGGAACTAGGACAAATTTAAATCTATGCTGCAGCCCATTATTAAATGACAAATTTTGATGATCCCAAGATAAAGGAAATGATAGAAAAGCACCGTGAAGTTTTTGAAGATCTAGAATATTATGATAGGACAAGAATTAAGCGTTGGGAATTAAGAAAGAAAAAAAGAAGAGAATATAAGAAAACCTAATCTATCAGAACATTTATAAAAAGAACTCCGCTGGGTAAGCTATGGCTGTATTCCTCTGGATTATTCTTGCACTCATTGCACTCGTAGTAATTATCTTCATTTACTACTACAATAAGTTCGTTGTGCTAGCTAATCGCATTGACAACTCGCTTTCCCAAATAGATGTTCAGCTCAAGAAGCGTGCAGATTTAGTGCCAAACTTGATCAACACAGTCAAGGGATATGCAAAACACGAGAAAGAAATCATGAAAGACGTCACTGATGCGCGTAAGGCGCTTGTATCAGCAAAAACCATTGACGCTAAAGTAAAAGCTGGCTCAGAACTACAAGCAGCACTACGATCAGTATTCGCTATTGCAGAAAACTACCCTCAATTGAGAGCAAATGAAAACTTCCTACACTTACAGCAAGAACTAGCTGCAATTGAAGATAAAGTAGCCTATGCACGTCAATATTATAATGACTCAATCCTTAGCTACAATAACATGGTAGAAACCTTCCCTGGAACGTTCTTTGCAGGAATCTATGGTCATAAAGAACGCGAGTTCATCGAAATAGCTCCTGAAGAGCGCGCAGTGCCAAAAGTTAGCTTTTGAATAAAAAGATGGTTTTTTATAGTTAGTTAAAATATATTAATATGAGAAAAGACACTCTCCAAACAGCCTTAATAATCATATGCATTTCTATTTTTATTTTTGACTTTGCGTTCTATAATAATCAAGGATACATCGATTCCTTACACAAGTCTCTAAAAATAGTAATATCACTAGCTTTAGCGGTCATTCTACCACTCACTATTTTTAAAAATTTTATTTGGAGAATTTTATCATGCATACTAATTCTCATTCCGCTAACAATATTTGGAATGTGGTGGACTAATTATCCAGACGCGGGGCCTCTTGTATTTATTTTTTATTACGCACCATTAGTTTTTATTCTAGTCATTTTAGGGCATTTTACACTTAAATTATTGGAAAATTCTCCTAAACCAAAAAAATGGGCCATCGTTCTAATAATTGTTTTTATAGGCTTATTTATTTTAGCAGTCTTGAATATCTCAAGCGGTCTTGCAGACCTAGAAAGAGCCGAACTCTCTGAAAGACAAAAAGAATGTAATAGCTATATGAGTTCAGAAGAATTATCAAGTAATTGCGCAAGACTAAAAGAATTAAATTTAGAAGAATACTATTTTAAGCTTGCTTGTGGCGAAAACTATCCTGACAAAGAATTTTGGAGGGTCTTTGCTTTTGATGATAACGGAACAGGCCATGAGGTAAGTCGTCCAAGAAACAACAATTTAGAAGAAAAAGAACAATGTTTTTCTAAAGTCAGAGAAAGATTCTCTTTTTTCAGACCAAGAGATTATATCTATAGTTATTAATTGTTTATGATTGAATATTATATTTTCAACCAATAATTAGAAAAAGCAGTGCCAAAAGTTAGCTTCTAATGAAACATGCTGTAGTTGCCATTATCTCAAAGCACAAATACGCTCACTAAAGCTCTAGCCTATGATACGGATTTTCGTTGAGCAGTACATCTTCATTTAAGTTGCTTTTCTTCAAAAAGACCCGTTTTTAATCCGTAAATCGTATGTACAATTCGGGTAATAATAAGCGCCGTGAGATAAGAAAAAATAAATGAGGCAGCACGTTCAAACCCAAAAAGAACCATCAAAGAGTAATCAGTAGAAGTTGCAAGAATGAAAAACAGGAATGCCAAGAAAACGCGGTGTCCCTGAAGAAGCCCGTAATCTCTGAAAAAAAGTTGCAATTGGCTATTCCGATAATTTGCATACCAATGCAGACCCCAAAATAAAAGACCGTCAATAAGCGCATCAATAAAAAATGCAGAAAGTAAAATAAAAGCTATTGAGTGGTTCATACGACTTACCACCATAACAGGATATGCTGCAAGAAGGGTCGCAACCGCACTAGCAAGGAAAATATTAAAATTAATATTGATGATTCTTTTTTTATAGAGTAAAGATACCATGTTAAATTAAGAAGAATGCCAACGCTTTTTAGATTCCTCAAAGCAAGCCGTTGAGCAACATCCTTGATGTTCATCCTTGCAACCTGGGCAAACAATAATCTGTTCATTACACTTCACGTTGCGACAATTACTGTATAAGTCGCAATCTTTTTGACAATGTATGCAACAAGTAATGGGGTTTTCCTCATTGCCAACCCGTGAAACCATTCGATTGTCAAATACAAAACAAGAGCCCTCCCAGACAGTGTTCGGCTTCTGCTGGCAGAACGTCAAGATCCCGCCATGAAGCTGGCTAACATCAGCAAACCCGTGCTCCTTCATGTAAGCAGATGCTTTCTCACATCGAATGCCGCCCGTACAGTAGATGACCACCTTCTTATTCTTCAAATGCTCTAGCTTCTCAATGGCCTTGGGAAACTCACGAAAGTTCTTAATCGGTAACGTTAATGCATTCTTGAACTTGCCCACACGCCATTCATAATCATTACGAGTATCCAAAATAAGAGTGTTTGGATCATCACAGGCGCTCAAAAAATGATCCGGCTCAATATACGCTCCTCGTTTATTCATATCAACGCTCACGTCCATGCGGATAATCTCTTTCTTCACACGTACTAACATGCGCCTAAAGGGCGCAAACGTCCCCAGCTCTTCCTTAAAAACAATATCCGCAAAGCGCTTATCTGCCCAAAGATGTTTCTTGTATGCCTCGATCTGCTCCCTAGTACCAGAGATAGAACCATTAATGCCTTCTTTTCCAATAAGCACCTTTCCTAAAACTCCCAGCTTTTTACAGTAAGCCAGATGTTCGTCCCTAAAGCGCTTAAGCCGCGTTAAGGACACGAACTTGTAGAAGAGTATAATATGCAGATCGTCCATAAAGTAAATGCGGAAAGCAGGCTTATAAAATTATTTCTTTCATAGAAAATCAGAGATATTCTTTCGATGCCCAACCTTGATAATTAGCCTTTTCCAACTTCCTTATAAAATTGCTCTAAGAAAAGCTCAATAAATGCATGCCGTTCCTCTGCCATTGCTTTTCCCGTAGGCGTATTCATCAAATCCTTCAAAAGCAGTAGCTTTTCATGAAAGTGATTGATAGAAGACGTCTTAGCATGTCCTTTTGTTTTCTCAGTATATCCTTCAAAACTTGGCCTAACTGCAGGATCGTAAATAGGCACACCCTTACTTCCCCCGTAGGCAAAACAACGACCAATCCCTATGGCGCCGATCGCATCAAGCCTATCCGCATCTTGCACCACCTGCCCCTCAAGCGTTGTCATGGGAATAATCTTGGTTGCTCCCTTAAAAGATAAGGTAGCAATAATAGAACACACATGTTCAATGACGCCTTTCTCAACTCCGTATTCTTCGAGCAGCGCTCGCGTCTTTTCACCTCCCTCTTCACCAAACTTCCAATCATATAAATCATGCAAGAGCGCCGCAAGCTCAACAATAAACAAATCAGCCCCTTCAGCTCTCCCAAGAGCGAGTGCATTTGTTACCACACGCTCAATATGCAACCAATCATGACCAGAACTATCTTTCTCCAGTTTTTGCCTAACTGTCTCTCGAATAGAGTCTAGTAACGCTGCTCGGTCCATAAAGCTCGAACGAAAATGAATATAAAAAGCTGTGTACGCACAAAATTTAAATAGAAACACTGTATCTAAAAGAATGCAAAAAACAGGTGTTCTTTTCATTATTGCAGTTGTTTGTATGATGACGTTCGCTACGTTTGTTGATGCAGTAGGGACCAGCACGCGTCGCACAACTACCAATACGTCAGCAACAGATACTGTGCCTGTACGATGCGACACCCAAACGCAAACTCGAGATCGCATTAAATGTCGCCTCGAAAAGCGAACTGAAGCAGAAACTGATGCAATCACAGAAGAGTCCTGTGAAGGCCTATCAGCCGAACGACAAGCCACTTGCCGTAGGCTCTACCTAGAATCAGATAGCTGCTATGATCTTCCAAACACTCGAAAGGTAGCCTGCTTGCGAGAACGCACTCAATACACTCAAGAAAGCACGAACGAGCAAAGGAGAAATTACCTTGTTCTGTTGCTCTATGAGCTGCAAGAGCGAGTTGAAATCCGCTTCGAGTCTGGGAAGTTAACGTCAGAGCAAGCAGCTTCAATCATTGATCAGATTCTCGTTACAAAACAGGCAATCCTAAAAGGAGAGTCTCGAGTAACAATAAAAGCGGAAATACAAGAGTTACGAGTACTCTGGAGCAGTCAGGCATGAAAACCGCTACGATTATTGCAATTGTTGTCATAGTAATTATCATAGCAGGAGCGATCTTTATGATGGTTGACCGAGACGTTCCTTCAGTCAACAGCAATACCGAAGAAACACCACAAACGCAGCAGGAGCCTGCGTTTGAAGAAGATGCGGACGTCTTTTCTGAGATCGACATGACCTCTGACTCGATAGAGTGACCTACATAGCTTTTTTAAATTACCTTTCCACTAACACTCATGGCTGAACGCATATCATTTGAAGATCAAATCACTAAAAATAAGATAAAATCCTGGATTTTGATAGCAGTAGTCCTTGTCTTCTTCATAGCACTAGGCTACATCATCGCCCTCGTCGTAGATCCAAGCTATTTCTTTATCATCATGATTGTCTCCATTATATTCTCCCTTGGATATACGCTCATCAGTTACTATAACTCACACAAGATTGCGCTTGCTTCAGTTCGAGCCAAGCCAGCATCGCCAAGCCAGCATCGAACATTCTTCATAGCAGCAGAGAACATGGCTCTTGCGTCAGGCTTGCCGGTGCCAAAGCTCTATGTCATGGAATCGAGCGAGATCAACGCATTTGCATCAGGCCGCGACCCACAGCATGCAATTATCTGCGTCACCACAGGCACGCTTGAAAAGCTCACGAAGCAAGAGCTTGAAGGAGTTATTGCACATGAAATGTCACATATTGCAAACTTCGATATTCGCTACATGACGCTCACTGCCGTCCTGATTGGTATGATCTCCATTATCGCTGAAATGTTCTTACGCACGATGTGGATCTCCAGCTCAGGCGAGCGCGAAGGCCGAGCAGGCGCCATTTTACTCATTATCGGACTTCTCTTCGCGATTCTTGCGCCTATCGCAGCAAATCTCGTGCAGCTAGCCATTTCTCGTAAAAGAGAGTATCTTGCCGATGCAACAGGTGTCAAGCTTACACGCTACCCCCCAGGCCTTGCTAGCGCGCTAAAGAAGATTAAACATGAGCACGTTTCAACGCAAGAACTCAAACGATTTAATCATGCGCTCGCACCACTCTTCATTTCAGATCCATTCAAGCGCAATCTCAAGGGCTTGTTCGCCACGCACCCCGATATTAATGAAAGAATTAGGCGCCTTGAAGCAATGTAATAGTAAAACGGTTCCGCGTTTCAGAAAGATAGATTAAGCCACTAGCTGTCGCACAATTGTTTCGATACCCGAAACAACACGCTCTTCGTGCGATCGCAAATCCGGATCAAATCTCCTTCCAAGCAGGTGCTGAATGCCTTCAATATAGCGCACTGCGATGAGTGCTCGTTGCTCGTCTGTGTATCCTCGTTCTCCTTCAGACATACCTCGAGCAAATTCCTTAGAATAAGATATTGGATTAAGCTCGCTTATTTCTTTAGACGCTAATTTGTTCAATTGATCCTGATAATCGGCTGCAAGCCAAAATCGAGAAGAATCCATAGTCCAAATCTCATCCTGTGAAACAATCATTCCTGCGCGATTGATTCCATGCTCCGTCTTTGTATCAACCGCAATAATTCCTTTAGCATCCAAAAAGAGAGAAACTCTATCAAAAGCAGCAAGAGAGCCGTTTCTAATCTGTGCATACTGCTGTGGCGTACAAATTTCTCGCTCGAACAATTGGTCTGGAGAAATCGATTCATCATGGTCATCGGATTTGGTTGAAGGGGTGTCCATAACGTACGGTAACTTTCCATTGGCAATGAGACTATCAGGCAACTCATGTCCACAAAAGGTCCGTTCACCACGGATAAAATGCTGATAGAGTGAAGTTGACGTCGAGCTCTTCGCCATATACGCCCTTAATACATTTTCAAACGCAATTTGCTTCAAGTTCTCGGCTGCAACAACAATCGAGCTGTCCGCAAGCCCATCTATATCAAATTGCGATGTGCCAATAAGATCAGTAAGCATTCTTCGCATATGGTTGTGATTTGCCGCTAAAATCTGATCCTTAAAGGGAATTTTTCCCCTGTTAATATCGTGCGTTGAAATGCGCTGCGTCCGGACCATAATGCGCAAGGGAGTCCCATCGTTCGTTTCAAGAACAGGATTTTCATACTCTATACGCTGCCCAGTTGCTTTATCAGTATAGCTGCCCACCCCTCCAAAGATAGAATCGGAAACTTTGCCAGGTTTGACACGGAAGTCCTTCAAAGATGGAATAGCACCAGAATCAAGAATTTCTTGAACAGAAACAACATGGTCCTCGCCGCCCATATAGGTATCCACAAGTTTCCTTGATTCATCGGGAGTTAAGAGTTTCATAAAGATTTTGCCTCCAATTCTCTTTGGGTTGCTCTGCACGCTTCTTCTAGAGATCTGATCTTTTCTCTTTTTTCCTCTTCTAATAGTTCCCTAATACTCGAATTCACTCCTGCAAACATTTGCGCAACAAACCTTCCGACATTTCCAGGCTTGCTGATATAGGCGCTGGAACTTCCCGAAGGATTGGTAAGGCACGATTCGTTCCGGCCATCAGGCGGGCTGCTAATAACGGGTCCTAAAGCGTGATAGGATAACGTTCCTGACAGCGCGTCTGTTCCGCCCGCAACAGCAATATACGCAACAGATCCCCCAACTTCATCATATACTCTAATTATGCGCATTAAGGTTTCAGGCTGTTTATGTGCCGAGCAAATCTGTATATCGTAGGGCAGACCATATCTCTCCAAAGATGTAATGATTTCATCAATATGCTTTCTATCACTATCAGAGCCAGCCATAATAACCGCGCAGCCTCTTCCGGACTGCATTGCAGATCTAAATTGTTCTCTAATCATCCAAGATCTTGCTGACGGAGATTTATATAATCTTGCGATATTTTTTTACTCAATGATAGTAGCAATAAACATTAAAATTTAAATTAAACTTCAAAGCCTATTCCTATTTTCACACCTTAAGGGACAAAGTCAATCTTAAAAATGTTTCATTTTACTTTCAAAGTTAACGAGGCAAAAGCGTAAGGCTCAAACGTACCTATTTCTTGAAATCATTTCGTTTCAAGAACGTATTGACAAACGTAGTATGTTTTGCATGATCCTTGATTTTAAGGATTTTCCAGCCTTTCTCAGCTCGTGCAGCGCTTACTTCAGAAGCAACCTTTCGGTAAAAGCTCTCGCTCGCCAAAAGAACACCCTGAGATCCTGCCGATGCAGCAGCCATATTCTTAGATCTTCCAATGCTATTCTGCACAGAAGCATAAGACAACTTCTTGCCCTCATAGCCAGTAATCAGCTGCCCATCGACCACTCCAGCGCCAACCTTTACTTTATAGCGCGCGAGGCGATTATAGTCCTGAGCTTTAGTAGAACATTCAAAGCCAGCGCGAAGCGCTTTCTGCAAATAGTCTACTCCACTCACGCGAGGGGTAAAGAGCCCAACAAGTGCGGTTCCTTCATCAACAACATGCCCGCCCATGGTGGTCAGCGTAGACTTGAAATCATCAATAAGTCCAATTCCTTCATTATGTGATGGCCGAGCAACAGAGAGAGAAACAATAGCCGCATCTTCTTTTTCCCCTTGATTGAAGCTTGCGCTTGTCAAATTAACCGTTCGCGGCATCGGCTGCATACGGGATGAAGGTTCAACATCTCCATAGTGAAGCCGTCGAGCACGGTAGTAGCGTATTCCAAAGAAGAGTAATCCTAGCACAACAATAATGGCTAAGGCTGGAAAGATAAGCCGCACGCCACCAAGAGAGCTATACTCACCAATGTCAATCGCTCGTCCAGTCAACGGGATGCCTGAAGTGACAAGCTCATTAGTGCTATCTCGAACCGCGATAGTATAGGTTGAAGGAGGCGCGCTCAACTTGAGGCGTCGCATGCCGCCAACAGGGATCGATACATCTCGTACTACCGTGACGTCATTAAAGCTTACCTGGACCGTTTCCTCATAAGGAACATTGCCAATATTATGCACAATCAAAGTCGAATTTTCAATCTCAAAAGAAGCTGCCTCATACTCCAAGACATGCAAACTAACGCTATCCTCCTTCGATTGCGTTTCCACTTCCAAGATCCAATTACCCGGAGTAGCGTTCAAGCTAACATTATAGGTATGCTCAATCCCGGAAGAAAAAATACGTGAGAAAACAAGCGTACCTTCCGGATCATACAGCCTACCGCTCAAATCATGAGACATCTTCGTGCCGACCTGATCAAAAACATACGGTGTGAAAACCAATAGCTCTCCAGGGGTAAGCTCATAAGAGGAAGGCACAACGCTTACCTTATCAACAACGCTAACCACTGTCAGGTTTTTGGTGTAATTGCCTTCATTGCTTACAAATCCAGCACTATCTCGTTCATACACTCTCAAAAAAAGTTCATGCTCGCTAGGAGCGATTGCATGAGGAAGAATAATCTCAAGTGAAAACTGTCCATCTCGAACAGGTACAGACAAAGACAATCCAGCAAAAGACACATCGGCATAGCCGCTTGCTGCTCGCCCATTAGGAGTTCGAGCAACGCCACTGATCTTTACAACCTCATCTGGCCGGTAGAGCGTCTTTTCAATAACTGGCTCGATAATAAGAACACGGGTAAGCAAGAAAGAAGGGCTTTGACGTTGCTGCCCTGCATAAGAAGCGTCAAAAAAGCAGGTACCTGAAAGGCTATTAAAAAGTGCATTCGTAGTTAAGAAAGATAAATCAACAAATCGTTGTTCCCCTTGGGCCAGAGTCAGAGGAGCACGGTAAAAGTCCATTTCCGATTGCCCGCAGCGAATAAAAACCGTAAGAAAATCGGTCTGAGCACTATCTGCAACAACAGTAAGGCCTGCCTCGATTCTATCACCAAATGAATAACTTTGGCCAACTTGTGAGAAAAGTATCTCTCCAGAACTCAAAGGAAGTACCAGTAGAATCAAAAACAATAACAATCCTCTTTTCATACTAACACTACTACCGACGTCTATATAAAGATTATCGTCACCACTTTTATAAAGCGCAAGTACGTCTAAAATACATGTCCAAGGAAAAAGGTGCGGTGACGCCCTGGTCTGTTTCAGGAGCAGTTGATTATGACCGGCTCATTACTGAATTTGGTGTTGAAAAGCTCACACCCTTACTCAACTCCAAACTCAAATCAATAGCAAAAGAAGACCATTTTATGCTTTCTCGTCACGTCTTCTTTGCACATCGCGATCTCGCCTGGCTCTTGAGTGAGTATGAAAAAGGCAATAAGTTCTTCTTGTACACGGGCCGCGCTCCTTCAGGAAAGATACACCTCGGCCATATTGTTCCTTGGGTTTTCACTCAGTGGCTCCAACAACAATTAGGTGTTGACCTCTGGTTCCAATTCCCTGATGAAGAAAAGTTCTTGTTCAAACGTGAACTAGAGTTTGAGCAGGTGCAAGAATACCTCAAAGATAACATGCTTGACGTCATTGCTCTCGGTTTTAATCCTGCAAAAACATATTTTCTTATTGACACTCAGCATGCCTCGTTAATGTACAAGCATGCATGTACTGTAGCAAAAAAAATTACATTCTCAATGGTGAAATCTTCCTTTGGTATGACAGAAAGCTCAAACATCGGTTCAATCTTTTACACGGCAATGCAAACCGTTCCCACATTCCTACCTTCCGTGCTTAAAGGCAAGAACATACCTTGCCTGATTCCGCATGCAATAGACCAAGATCCACACTTCAGGCTTACCCGTGATATTTTACCCAAGCTTGGATATTACAAACCCGCTTCAATCCAATGTTCATTCTTGCCGCCGTTAATGGGCGACGAAGGCAAAATGTCTTCCTCAGAAGAAAATGGAGCCATCTTCCTTTCCGATAGCCCTCAAGACGTAAAACGTAAAATCAACAAGTATGCCTTTTCTGGCGGTCGCGATACGCTCGAAGAGCACCGTAAGTATGGAGGCAATCCAGACATCGATATTTCATTCATCTACCTCAAGATGTTACTTGAACCAGATAATAAAAAATTAGAAAAAATAGAACGCGACTATCGTTCCGGCAAGCTTCTATCGGGTGAACTGAAAGCAATTACCATAGATAAAATCAACACGTTCCTGAAAGAACACCAAGCAAGCAAGAAAAAAGCTACTCCACAACTCAACAAGTTTATCTTCAAAAATTAAGCTGCTCTGTTACAAACGCGGTCAACATACTCAGTCTGCAATCGTGATTGAGCATAACGTCTCACCGTGGGATTCCCAGAAATAAGAGGTGCATAACCGCGCCCATCTTGTGCAATGGCTGCGCCTGCAGAACGTACAACACTTTTGAGAGTACCCATAGCCAGATCAGTAGTACCATAGAGAGCAACTCGAACAACACCATTGTGTGGTTTTCCATGCAACTCGCCTTGCCTCTCGGTTCCATCCGCATAAATAACAAAATGAGCATCCTTGCCTGCGTCACTCAGCCTGCCAGCGAGCATAGCCATTAGGCCTCTTGCTTCGCGCACATCAACATGAATTCCTCGTTTGTTTGTCATACTTTTTATCATTCCTACAACTATATAAAGCTTTCCATTAATGTTATTATTAAGTAGTAACATAATAAGAAGGTTTAAATATACAAAAATAGCTACCTCATCATGGACTATGAAGACCCTAGAAGCATAGCGCAAGAACACGACCAATTATATTGGCAAATGGTAGGAAAAAACAGTTCGCTATTAAGCGGAAAAGGCGAACTTGAAGACTTGCTTGATGAAAGGAATAAATATCAATTTATCCAGCATATTCACCAATTTCAAATGCCCATGAATCCGTCTCTATTTTGGAGGCAGTAGCACAATGACCGAACAAACACTTCGTATTTACTTAGAACAAAGATTAGGAATAAAAGCCAATGATGCAGAAGAAACTAAAATAAGTGAGCTACTTTCAAGAATGTGTGAGAATGAAGCGGAAGCTGGAAATCATCTTGGTGCAAAACACTTAGGAAATATTACTCTAATTTTAGGATCCGAAGAGCAAAGACGTAAGACCTTAGAAATATTTGAAATCCCAATAGATCGCAAATATGCCATTGCTGATTTAGTCCGCGAATACATGATAGAACAAGAATATGACACATTTGAAACAATAGCTGGAGAAATTAGCCCCAATTGTAGATGGGATGAATATTTTAACGACCAAGGAGAAAGAAGAAGAGTTGAATTTATACGTAATTTTAATCTACTAAAAGCAGATAATCTAAAAATTCAATTATTTGAAATGGAGAAAGAATGACACAAACACTAGAAGACTATCTTTCAAGAATTAAAGGGCTCAATGTAAAAGCAAAAAACATTTCAGATGAGTTAGATATAGTCAGAACCGTAAATAAAACAAGAAAAAGAGAAGGCCTTCCTCAAGGACCAAGAGATTCTTTTATGACTCAGGAAGATATGACTATTTCGGGTAGCGAATTTATGATTGGGTTTCTCAAGAATTATGTTACTAATTATATGAATTCGGTAGGATACAACAAGGCAAAAGACGATGAAGATTCTAGAGACAATGAAATATGGTATAGTCCAATGGACACTAGAAATAGACCAAAATTAATAACTATCCTAGAAACCTCTGAAACAGAAAGAGACCTCTGTCTCGTAGAATATCTAGGAAGTCATGCTCCTAAATAAAATAGCAACAAACATTCTTAAAAACCAGCATATATAATCAAGATATGAAAAAAAGAGCTTAATTTCTCGCAAGAAACAAGAAAAAATATCGCACAATCTCTGAAAGAAATAAGATTAGGAAAAACCGAATCCTTAGAAGCTATCAAAATAAAACTTAATTCAAAAAAAAAGATAATTTAGTCAATAACTTTCAAAAACCTTTTATACCCTATCTGCATTACTGAACCATGCGAACACTATCCTTGCATTGCGACTATATCAAGTTTAAAGCCGAAAAAAAAGCAGTAAAAGATGTTCAAGAATTAAGCGAGAAAGACAAAAAAGAGCACGAAATGAAAGAGTGTCTAGTTGTTTTAACAAGCGTGGAAAAAGGCGATGGTGATCAAGAGCTAGCACAAATGCTAGCAGCGGTTGAGAAACACGCCTCCGAGGTTAAGGCAAAGAACATTGTCGTTTACCCGTACGCACACCTCTCTTCCAATCTTGCACCGCCAAAGATCGCGGCAGAGATGCTTGAGCAAGCCGAAGCCGCTCTCAGCAAGAAATTCAACACAATGCGCGCGCCATTTGGCTACTATAAAACATTCGAGCTCAAGACAAAAGGCCATCCGCTTTCGGAGCTGAGCAAGAGCTTTGGTGAAATGCAAGCAAATCCAAGCAAGACGCAACAAAAAACACGACCATCGGGCGGAGGTAAGTTCGTTCTAGATCGGCGCAATCTTTCACCCTACGACCATCGTATTCTAGGAGAAGACTTAGGCTTATTCACCTTTGCTGAAGAAGTGGGCCCTGGCTTGCCATTATGGTTGCCGGCAGGGGAATCGATCAGGCACGTACTAACCGAATACATGCGCACGATAGAAGAGAAATACGACTACCAATACGTCACCACCCCACACATTACTAAAGGAGAACTCTATGAAAAAACAGGCCATATCCCTTATTATGTAGATTCAATGTATTCGCCGATAGACATTGAAGGTCAGCCCTACTATCTGAGGCCAATGAACTGCCCACATCACCATATGATTTTTAACAAAATGGTAAAAAGTTATCGTGATCTTCCATTACGCCTTGCAGAAGCCGGAACGGTCTATAGAAATGAACTTTCCGGAGTAACCTACGGTTTAATCCGAGTTCGTGGGATGACGATAAACGATGCACATTTGTACGTTGCTCCGACACAACTGAAAGAAGAGTTCCTAAAAGTGATTGAAATGTTCGAAGAAGTGTATAAAACGATAGGCATCAAGAACTATTGGTTTAGACTTTCGCTCCCTGATTTTAA
>CAYHLN010000003.1:0-36715 GCA_964357505.1 Candidatus Woesearchaeota archaeon
CTATTCCTCCTGGAAAAAAGAGCTATACTGTGCTAGTGCCCGACTGTATAAAGAAAAGCTCTCTTTCAATAAAAGCAGCATTCCTTATAGGAATTTTAATTACAGAGGGCGGAAACCGAAGGCGCGGATATGGTCTTTCTACTGCAAGCCCGTTCCTCTGGAAAGATCTGGAAGAGCTGCTGAGTGATATTGGAGTAGGGATTAAAAAAGACAGATGGTTTAACAAAAAATATGAAAAAGAATATTATGGTCTGGTTTTCAAGAAATCGGAATTAAAAACCATTGTTAACATGTGCAGTAACGAAGAAGTCAAATCAATGATGCTGAACTGTAAAAACTTCACGTATTAAGGTTTTTATAGGCATAAAATGGTAAGATAATATGCGGGAATGCCGGAGCGGTCAAACGGGCTGCGCTTAGGACGCAGTAGCTTAGTGCTTACAGAGGTTCGAATCCTCTTTCCCGCACTTTTTATTGTTCATCAAAATCTCTAATATTTTTTCCATTCAATTCTTGCAAAAATCGTAATGTATTCAAGTCATTCGGCGAGAGCTCACGATGCGCGCCACCAATATAGGTGCTAACATCCACAACGCCAGCATTAACAGAACCTAACACAACCGCGTTCCCTCCGGCAGATGAATCCGGATAGAACAAATTATAATCGCTATGAAGAAGAACCTGTGCAGCAGCTCCTTTCTCACGTGCGTCTGCCCCCTCTCGGATAAAGAAGCGTGCGTGAATACCATTATAAAGAACATCATGATAAAGATATACTCGCGTCTGCGGATTTTGATAGCTAATAAGAACAAAAAGAGTTGGCGTTACAGGAGCAACCATCGAAGGCGCTTCCGAACCCTGTGAAGACAGTATCGTGACTCCATCAAGAGTCGCGCCGTTAAGTCTCAGGTAAAGATCTGGAATCAAATCCCTTGCGCTTGGTAATAGACGAATGGCATCGCCATTAACAGTGCCCAGTTCCTTATCTCTACCAAAACTTCCAGGAGCTACACCGAAGCCAAAAGAGAAAGGCACAGACAAAAAGACTCGATTATTATTCACATACACGCTAGTCCTCGTCTCGCCCTGGTAAACAAAAATCTCTTGTGCAGGATCATACTCCCGCGCAAGCCGAAGTTCTGTGCCCAAGTCAACCGTAGCTTGCTCCCCATCAACAACCTGCTCATCACCATCAAAGAAGATCCCTTCGTCCGAAGTGCTGCTCGCTCCAGGCGCAACAGCTTGACTCTGCTGCACCGTGTTTACCAACAAATGCTCTACCAAATCAGCATACACCTGTGCCTTCAACAACACGAGGCGCGCACGCTGGTGATTCAAAAAGATCTTATCGAACTCAACATCAATCTGATTAACAAGAGCCTGTGCGTCCTGTAGCGTCATACTCTCTCTCAAGCGCTCTCGTGCGTCGATCAGCTCATCAATCTTAGTCTTAGCAACATCATCACGATAAATAACGCCCTGGTCTGCAAGCGTATTCTTTTGGATTTCCTGCAGCTCCAAAAGAGTCGCATTCCGCGCTCCAATATTATTGTTGGTCAGAGCATTATCAACACTCTTCTTATCAAGCCAGCATCGCACTCCCGTATCACTACAGTACCCAACATCGATAAAGCGCGCTGGATCGCTCTCGCTACCCGGATTCCTCGTCGCACAAATTCGAACAATCCCACGATCGTACGTCTCGCCATAGAGCGTCTCTTCAACGCCGGCCTGTAGATTTGGCTGGATAAGCGCACCAACATTACCGCCACCAGAAACGCACGTTTGCTCAGAAGTAATACCCGTTCTCGTGAGCTCTTCTTGAGCAAAGCTATCTCGTAATTGGTTAACAGCAAAGCTTGTTGATACTTCTGTGAATCCACATTCTTCGCGATTGTTAATGCGTACGCACAGCTGCTGATAGCCTTGAGGCGCAGTAAAGTCTTTCGTTTCAGTAGCAAACTGTCCTTTAGGTACGAAGCCCGTGGCAACCGTGATAAACTGTGTTGTCTGATAGTACGATGTCTGTGGTGGATCTTTCAAGTAAATAGTATACGATACGCCTTGATCATTTCCTGCGAAGATGTGATAAAACGTCTTGTATTGCGACGTCGCAGGTACGGTGGCGCTAGTATAAGGAGTAGAACTAAACCAAGCGTGGAACTGAGCAGGGCTATCTGGTTCAACAAGTGCTTCAAAAGTCTTTGGACCCTTAGCAGAAATGAATGCCTTACAGAACGTACTGCCTGCCTCTTCAACCGAGCGAATCTTAAATGCTTCTAGTGAGTTAACCGCGTACGTCTGCGTGAAATAGTTTACCGAATCTTGAGCATGTTGCCAGGCTGCTTGTGTCGTCAAATATTCTCCTCCGCCACGCGGCGCTGTTTGTCCACTCGCAACCTCAACAAGCTTAGGCAAGAGTACATTAGCAAGTGGTGCTGCTTGCCTCCAGAAGAACTCACAAGCATACACTGCAGTAATCTCATCACAAATACCAACATACTTGCCGCTTTCAAGATTTTCCTCGAGACACAACTGGTGCGATTTCAAAATGGATACATAGCCATCAATGCCTGCCTTGATTCCGGTTAAACAAACCGGCACGTAAATACCCTCTCTAAAGTTAGGCAAGCACAGTAATGCACTGCCCACAATACCGGTCTGAATGACATCAGCAACAGGATAAGCGCCACCAAAATCACATCGACTTGACGGACAAATGACCGGATCACAAACATTAAACAACAATCTGCACTCTTCAGGACTCATATAGTTCTGACACTGTGTTGCTGGAATATTTGCCGCTGGATCTCCAACAGGCAACGTCTCTGTCCCCGATAGCCCTCTAACTTGAATCACGCGCTTGCCATTCGCGTACTGCCGAGCAGCTTCCTGTACTGCCTCAACTCCTCTGTTGATAACTGCCTGTGCCTGTGTCTCCGTTAGTCCAGGGAATAAATCTAAGGGCTGTCCGGTATTCAAATTAACCTGCTGGCAAACATCATCTCCTAAGCTCTCAAAGAACTGTTCTTGCCCATTCTCTCCTACATTACAAATCCACACACTGGTAGGCCTGCCACTCGAATCAAAAGCACCAATACCCCCAAATGCAGGAAGTATCTGTTTCGTGGCTGCATACCATCCTCGTTGTGTATCGAAAGGCACAATCGCCGGCTGCACTGGCTCAGTTTCATAATAGCGTACTCGTGGATTGAGATACTTATTGTTATAACTGACTTGGTCAAGCGAGCGTACTGCACCAAGGCCATACGTATCTAAGAATAGATCCTGATCGCTCACCGCATAGTACATGCTATCTGAAGCATTGAAGAACAATACCTTCTCAGGTAAATAATTATCGCGCTCTTTGCGCAACCCAATCACGTACGTGCCGCCAGCAAATGCAGTTAGTGACCCGCCTTCCAACGTACGCACGCTCCCTTTAATAGGCACTCGCGCAACATGAGTGCTCGTAACAGCAAACTGAGACTTCAGTCCACTATCACGAAGCTCCTCAGTAGTGCCAACAGAAACATATTTGATCGGGCCATCGTTCGCAGAGAGCGGCTCTCCGTAGAGCCCAGGCAGCCCACTTGATTCATCTTTCCTCGAAGCCTCCAAGCTCCTACCGAGATCCGTACTCTCAGTTATGCTTCGTGCAATGCGCTTGAGCGACTCATTAGCAGCAACCTTCAATCCAGGAGAAGCATCAGCAGAATGAACAATATCTAAATTAAGCTTCATATCGCGAGCTTGGTCGTAGGTAAACTCTCCGCGATCGTATCCTCCAGACGCGTTTACCAAATCGCTAACCCTTTGACCATTAATACTCGTCTCACCATAAGAGCCCAGTAGCTCTTGTCGCGCAAAGTCGTTTGCAGATTTGTTTCGATCAACAATAGTCTCTCCAAAGACGCTCCCAACGCCCTCAACAGACTCGGAGTACTGAGATTCAATATCCCGTATACGTGTATTCTCAGCCTCAAGCAAGCGTTGCGTTGTGGCAACATCCCGATTAATATCATTACTCTTTTGATAATAGCATTCACCCACGTTCGCATACTCTCGCGCGCTCACAAGCCGCGCGCATTCAACATTCCAGCGTTCTCGCATAACTTTCTGTCGTGCGATCCCTTCTCCACTTAAGCCGCTCAAGAAGTTCTTTACCGTTAAGACGCCAGCAGTGGCAAAACATGCCGTCTTTAGCCCTTTGACTGCATTTCCAAGATTATTGGAAATACTTTCCCATTGTTTGATAGTCTTGTTAAGCTCCTCAAGCCGCTCCTTCGTCTTATCAGGTGTCAGCTCAAGCGCTCGCTTTTCCACACCAACAACAACGCTCACATTAGTCTCTGTCTCCAGGTTCTTCACGCTCGGCAAGATTCTGACTCGAGCCTGCTCACCAACAAAGATCTCATCCAAGATCAAGACACGTCCGCCACAAACCTCCTGACTGCCTCCCTGGTTTTGTACACGAGCATCACTACCAAGAGAGAATCGAGTAATACTTCCATTAGCACAAGCAACTCTACCTTGAACAGAATCAACAGTTAAAGACTCAAGAGTAATCGTTCCGAACTCCGTTGGGGTAGAGTTCCGGAGGGCTACTGGAATGCGATCAGAGGTTCCCTGCCAAACAAAGAAAGCAGATGGCTTCTGAGCAGGCTCGTTTACTTCAATTAAGCTAATAACTCGTGTTTCCCCATTGACAAACAGAGCCGCGCTTGCACGACTGGAATCAACAGAATAAAGTGAAGTCAGAGCAGATTCATAGCTCGCTCGATCAGGCGCGTCCGGATACTCTTCAAGTAACTGTTGTGCAATAGTACTTGCCGTTCGCTCTTTTCCTAATCGTAGAGCCATACCAAATGATTCAGTCAAAGCAATCTCTCCATAAGAGCTACTTAAAGCACTATCGCGCTCCGCTGCATAGGAATCAGCTACGTCCTGATAAAAGTCAATACTTTTTTTGAATTCTCTCTCGATCTGATCTTCATACTGTCGATCAACAAGCCTCTCAGAAGAGAGCAAACGGATTTCCTCTCCACTAACGTTAAGCTGTTCCGCAGTTATCTGCCGATCGAGCGTCTTATTAATAGAATAACGAACGCTCGTTGAGCCGCGCGCAGCTGGATAAGAATCTATAACTGTCCAGTTTACCGAGGCATCTGCAACCAATTGCACAACATCTCCACGCTCGAAGAGCCGTTGACTTAACGTAAGAGTGTACGACTTACCAGCGCAGGTAAGGCGCATGACATCTTGTTGTGCTTCCTTGCCAACTGCAGCAACAGTGCACTGATTCTCTAAGATCTTCATACCTTTGGTAACCTCAAAGACTTCATCATCAATTTGCACAACGGCAGAAGTCTCGGCAGGAATAAATCCATCATAAGCCACTTTCAAGCCTGCCTGACAGTAAAGCCCGGGGAGGTAAAAGTCTCTCGATGTCTCACCACGATTCACGCGTATACTACTAACTTTACGCTCTCCCTGGTAGAAGCTGACAGTGGCAGTGTTTGCATCCGCATCTTCAAGTCTAACAAAGAACTTCCCTTGCCAGAAGCTCTGCTTATTACGAGTAGCCGCCCATTCATCATCAGACTGTTCCTCTAGAAGAAATTCAGCTCGTCCAACGCCAAATGCATTATCGGCATTATAGTGAATACGTGCCTGTAACGTTACATTAACCTCATCGGGCAACTGCCGCTCATCTGACTGTTTCTTCATGACAACAACCAAATACCCAATGTTATTGATAATAGGATCCCCAAGCAACCGATCATGCGTTCGTAGAGCTGCGCGTGCAGGATGGAATCCACTTCCAACAATTTCCTCAGGATACGATCCACTAAAGGAAATGCTGTCAATAGATTTAATGTCAATTAAAGGATTAAACGTGAGCGCATCAAGCTGACAAAAGACCGGCACGTTCTGCTCTGCCAATAAATCACTTCGAACCACGGCCGGCTGGCAACCGCCAGGAGAAACCTGGATTAAAATGTCTTGACGATTAACACACTGCTCGGGATCCGTGAGAATAGGCCAGTATTGTTGGAGTTGGCCGCCAGAATAATAATTCTGTAGATCAGGTCGCACTACCGAGCTATAACTCGAAGGAGCTCCACTAAAGGACGTATAAGCAAAGACGCTCCCCATCAGAAAGATAAAAACAACAAGACTTAAAGTAAGCTTCATGAAAAGACCTCCAAGCGCGCCTGCTGTACAGCTTCAAAGGCGTACTGTGCCTCTTCAAGACTTGATGGCGAAGGAACTCGTGGAATGTCAACGATAAGTCTGCCGCTTACTAAGTCAGATTCAAGTAAGTACGTTTCAACCGTTCCTCCTCCAATTAGCGCGTAATCAATCCTTGTTTCAGGAAGGGTAATATCAAAGCATTGCTCTCGTGTGCCGCCAAAGAGCCCCGCTATACCTGGCTTAGGCACAACCTGACACTCAGTCTTACTCGAAGCAGGAATAACAATGCTTGAATTACCATATACATAGGCGGTCACGTTATAGAGACCCTCACTTAACATGACTGTGCTTGATTCTGGATAAGCAACGCTGGTGCTCCGATCAGCAGAAACAAATTGTACAACCGCGCTTTCTCTCAGAGTGGCACCATCGCTGCGTAGCTCAAGCTGCACTTCATGCATCCGATCAAGGATAAGTTCTGCACTTGTTTCACTGTTTGAAGAGAACAGCACACTTCGCTCAGCATACCCCTCTGCTTGTGCATGCAAGATACCATTAACGCAAGCCGGTAAGGCAGTCTCAAGAACCGCATCTTCGCCTACAATCTGCGTCGATCCAGCCTCACAAAGTGAATCAAAGCATTGGTAGCTAATGGTTGCTCCTACGGGATTGAGCTCGCGATCAAATGTCTTGATGGTCGCAGGTGCTGTCCTGAAAGCGCATACATCAGGTTGATCTGCAGGAGCCAATCCGATGCTACTTCCGGCACGCGGAAGATTGTTATCCACAACAGCAACAACCGGGAATTGAAAGAGCGTCACCCCATCATACAACTGGAACAACACGGGCACTCTAACATCGTAGACAAAATGGTACGGCACGTAACAGAAGCCCATCGCGCCCAGCGCAGGATCATTACCTACAGGATTCGCCCTCATGAGCTCATCATCGGCTGGCACAACTTCAATTGCGCTCGGCCATGCAGGATTATAAAGCAGTTGCACAGGAACAGGCGTTTGTTGATCAACAACAAAGTAAGAATTATCATCTGTCGAAGTATAATAGGATCCTTTGAATTTAATCGCTCCGAAATTTGCCGACAATCCTTCACGTATGTCGCTAACCACTTGTTGAGTTCGCCAAATCTTTGGCGCACAAGTCAAGAAAACACCATCAACCGGCGCGTAGCTCCGAAGGACATCAACAGCGTAACCCTCTAAGAAAGCGTCAGTTTTCTGCTTGGCATAGAGTGCCTGTGCAACCGTGTAAAATTTCCCAAAGTCGCTATCAACTTGAACGTTCTGACGCGCGAGAGAAGCACTACTTCCTTCACGCGCTGCACTAAATGTCTGCTCAACACTGACACGAACACTAGAGTCAAGAATAGTTACCGATGCCTCAGGTGCAGTCCGCTCAATCGTATATCCTTGCTCATAAAAATCGGAAAAATCACAGCCCTCAAGCTCGGCCTCAACAAAATCCTCGATCTCTCGCTCAATCTCTGATTGAGTAGGAACATTTTCCTTGAACAATCCATTCGCGCTCAGAGAATACCAATACTGGATAGGGCTGCCCAAAAAGTTAAGATGTGATGAGAAAGGCGCATAATCGCTTCCAGGAGCATAGACTCCGCTCTCAATCCTTCCTCCCTGAAGCCCCGCAAGTTCTAGAGCTCCTCTGGTGGCCAGCTCAATACATAATGCCTGTCGATCAAAGATCGGTTGAAATTCTCCGGCATCCGAACCTAAGGTAAGCCTTCCAGTGATTGCAAAAAAAGCAACAACCGCACCAACAAGCACAATGGCTATGATCACAAAAACGGCAACCTGTCCTCGTTTACTCATGTTTCAACCCCCGCTTCACTTTATCTTTAACAAGGTCGATAAGTTCACTATTAATATCTCTGTGTATAACGCCCTTAAATCGCTCCCAAAGTTTCTCATCCTCTATCAAAAGTAGATACTTCTTCATCAATCACCTTCCAGTTTTTAGCAAAGTCGAATATATAAAGATTGCTTACTAACTTCATAAGTTAGTAAGTTACTTAGTAAGAGAAAGTATAACCTAAGGTTTATTTACTAAGATAAGACAAGAATAGTCAGGAACTTATTTACATAGTAAATTAATACATTCACATCTTTTAGCAGACCTAGAAACAAAATCCTCACAAAGATTGCTCATCTCTGCGTTCCTCTTATCAAGTTCGGTATCAACTTTCGCATTTCTATTTGTGCAAGCAGGATAACATCCGCTAGGGCTATGTATATCCTTAAGCATGCAATCATCATTATTATCACATGAATAGACTATTGAAGCAAAATATTCCGCCCAAGATTCGAGTGAACCTTCCTTTTCAGATGACCTTTCACTAAAAAAATAAATTCCAAAACCGACAAGCAAAAGAGCAATAATAAACGCCTGCCTTTTCAAAGGCGAGAAATTACTCCAAAAAGAAGTTATATATGAAAACATTTTATCCGCTCTTCAGCTTAAATGTTAAAGGGTCAGAGGTCCCGTCATTCGCACAAGAAGCCTTACCATTCCCAGTTAGAACTCTAAAAGTTCCATCAATTCTCCAATCACTTCTTCCAGAAACTCCATTGTCATTGTAATATTTGCGAGTAGCGTTAGCACAAAAATCCTGCGAAGGAATCTTTCCAGTACCTGCATCATTCCCTAATGTAGTGCAAGTCTTTCCAAGACTATCATTAATAATCCAGCAGTCTGGTTGCCCTGCACTATTAGAATCTCTGCCGAAATTTACATCTATAGACAAAGGTAGAGGCGCCGAAGACAAATCGCTTATAGTAAATGTCCCATCGCTCTCATCGCATACATTTGCAACATTATCACATACTCTTATTCTATATTCGGTTCCAGCCAAAGAACCCTCATAAGACAAAGTTTGTAAAGGATAATTATCTTCGCTATAATAACTGTTAAATATAAGACTTCTTACCAAAACTCTATTCTCTCCCTGAACCAAAAAAACTGATATCCTGTCAGGTCGTCCTCTTGAACCACTCCACCTAATTCTATCTCCATAATATTTGTAAGTCCCGTAATAGTCTGTAGTTTTATACAAAGTCTCTCCCCCATTAGGATAAATAACACTAATGCTCACGGGGGTTCCCGTTGTTGTTCCAGTAGTTGTAGTAGTTGCTGTTCCAGTTGTCGTTCCCGTTGGCGGTGTAGTCGTAGGTGTAGCCACCGGAGGAGTTGTAGCTATGGGAGCAGTTCCAGCACTTGCAAGAAAAATCGAAATTAGATTAGAACTTGCATCATTTGCACAAGAAGCACGTCCATTGCTACCTTGAACAACAGAAGACTTAACAACTTTCCAATTTCTAGAACCTCCAATGTTATTTTTATTATAATGATTAAATGTAGCATTAATGCAAAACTCTTGAGAAGGAATGCCTGGGGCATTATCAAGAAGCCCAATACATTGTATGTCGCTAGAATCGTTAATAATCCAGCAGTCTGGTGCTTTTTTACCATTTGAATCTCTACCAACGTTCACGCGAACAAAAGTAATGTTAGTATGATTAACGCTTAATGCTAATTGTGCAGTTCGCAATAAAGCCGCTCGTTCAGCTACATCTGATATACCAAGTGCAGCAAGCACTGTAGAAACAACCGCTGCAAAAAAAGGAACCTCATTAGCTGTAGTTCCCGCAGTAGTCGCTGGTGCCGTTGTAGATGGTGTTGTAGTTGTTCTCGGAACAATTGTAACAAGGAAATATAATGAGTCATAGAAAGTTCCTGCTTGAGTTACATCAACCCTATAGTTTAAGACACATTGGGGAGAACCTTCAGGCACAGAAATCACAATCGTTCTTTCCACCGTATCTGGTCCTGGAGCTATCCTAACACTACCGCTCCCTCCCTGAATAATAAAACTATTTGCACTAGCCTGAGTTAACTGACATCCAGACTCAATTTCCGCAGCAGAAACAGCATATCTAAAATCTTGAGCTCCATTTACTCCAGCTAAAATATTCTTAATAGCAAATCGGATATTAAAATTCTCTCCAGACCAAATAACAGCCGATCTGTCAGGCAGATAAACTACAGTTTTTTTGCTATTATCCGCGTTAAACAAACTATTAATTTGAACCTTGGCATTATTATCGATTAACTCAATTGCAGAAGTTGTGGTCTGCTCTGTTCCCGTGTTTGCCGTTGTGGAAGTTGTAGTCGTCGTCTGAATAGTACAAGCCCCATCTAAACATTTTTCAACACACCTAACGCTATCCACGATGCGCTGCCCCTGTACACAATAGTTCTCTTTGAGCGTTCGTGTGTTGGTGCAAGTATCTACATACGTTGCAGAGACAGAATAAGCACCACTTCGCAAGCGATAAGTAGTAACCGTTCCTGCAATAGTAGAATAGTATCCGTTATCGCTATCTTGACACCTAGGAATACTGTTCGAAAAAGCAATATTATCATACACATCTCCTTGTATCACTCGTCCGGTAAAAGAAAACGCAGAAACACTAAAAATACTCAAGAAAAAAACAAGCGCAGCAAAAAACGCAAACCCCTTCATAATAATACAAATAAAATAATATATATATATAGTTATCGAACAGGCTTAACGCGCTACCGAGTACGCCTCATGAGGAATGAGCAAAGGCGAAGGGGCACTCACCTCAATAACGGTATTGTCCAAGCAAATATGCTCTGCCCTTCCAAGGTGCAGCGCTTGTTGAAGAACAGCACCCACATCATTACTAAGCCCATACCTATTCATTAATAATCGAAAAAAATGATTCGTGCCAGCAAGAGAAATATCAAAAGATGTGGACCAGACCTTGTCTCCTATGCCACGTTCAGGTGACTGTCGATACACGTGCCAGAGCAAACCCTGCACAAAATCGTACACTTGCACAGAACGTCCATTCGTGACAATAACCTGTTTGCTTACTTCCCCATACATGGTAATGGCCCTGCGCGGAATCGAACCGCGGCTTCATCCACGTCAAGGATACGGGCTAACCGTTACCCCACAAGGCCCCATAAAGACACGCAAGGCATGCTATAAAAACCTTAGTGAATATTTTTAAACAAGCAATCCTTGTAGAGATATGGCATTTTTCAAGAGCGCGCCCCAGAATAAATTCTGTCCCGTGTGCGGCACCCAACTCAAAGCAGCTGATGGCTATTGTATCAAGTGTGGTTATTCATTCCAAGCGCGTCAGAAAAGCATGCGCCGCGGCGTCAAGTGGCGCAATGTTATCATCTTCCTTGTCCTGCTGGCGATCGTTTACTTCGGTCTTCGTTATGCAAACGATCTCACGATTATCCCTCGTTCCTTAGAAGACGCACTGAACTTTAAGTTTGATTAAGCATGGCCTATCCTAAATTTCCAGAAAAACATGTAGAAGATGCTCTTTTCCATCCGAAAGATTTAATCAAATATGCAAAAACCAAAGGAAAGTTTCCTCGAAAATATATTGTAACCTACCAAGCAAGAGCTAAAAACTACTTCACAAAAAAATATAGGTCTAAAAAGGTAAAAATACATTCGTTGCTAACAATATACATACACAAAGACATAGGGTTTGTTAAAATACCAGGGATCGGAGCACCGCAAGCCGTATCTACGTTTGAACAACTCATTGCGCTAGGTGGGAGAGAGTTTCTAAGTATTGGAACCGCTGGAGGATTACAAAGCGAAGGCATCTTTCTCTGTGAAAAAGCAATAAGGGATGAAGGAACAAGCTACCACTACGTTCATCACGGAGATTTGGCGCTTCCAGACAAAAAACTTACAGATAAGCTCGAAAAAGTTATGGAAAAGAGATCACTAATATTCACAAAGGGCACCACCTGGACAATCGATGCGCCATTTAGAGAAACAAAAGCAGAAATCTCGCACTACAAAAAAGAAGGGGTTTCGACAGTCGAAATGGAGGCTTCCGCCCTGTTCGCTGTTGCAAAATATAGAAAAGTGAAGATTGCTTCTGCATTTATAGTAAGTGATGTCCTGGGTGAGAAGTGGACGCCTAACTTTAGAAAATTAGACGTTGTAAAAGCACAAAACAAGCTCATAGATGCAGCAATAGATTGCTTACAGTAATGAGCCCTACTATTCAAATAGGCAAGTTCTAACTTTTCCCCTGAAAAAACCAATCGATTCATTCTAAAAATCAAAAATCATCTTCTTCTTTTATTTGTCTTCTTAGGCCTTACAAGAAAATAAACCAATAACCCAATTACCAAAACCGCAAGAATGACAACAACTGGCGAGCCATAGTTGCCTGGAGGTGAAAACTGAGGTGTTGCAGTATTAGGAATCCTTGAAACTTGACAAGTGTTCCAACCATTACACTGTGAGTTGCAGGCCTGCGTTCCGGAACCTTGTTTAGTTGTGCAAGCCCTTGAGTCTCTATCGCAGATTTCGGACCCCTCTCTAACTCCGTTACCACAAACAGAAACGGGAGCGGGACTACAAGCCCCATTATTACAACCATAAGGGCAATCATAATTGACAAAGGCATACCCTGGAGGCCAAGTTATACCATTACAAGTAGTCTCAATAAGTCGATTGCTATTAGCGCTGTCAAGACAAATGTCAGAAGCAATAACAGGCTGGTTGGCCCCATTATTATAACTGATATTCGTAGCATTAGTAGAACCATAGGTATTGTAGTTTAGACCACCATCGCTATCAACACAAGAAAGTGGGGCAACTGGGACTGTAATGCTAACAATAGGGAAAAAATTATTTACATAATTACTTTCTGGGTAAAGAGTAGTCACTCCCGGAAAGTCTCGATCATAAATACCGAATCCAGTCGTAGCTCCAAAAAGATTCCCAACAGAAAACGAACTATCTTTGGTAGTTGTTACTATAATACTAGACCCAGAGATAAAACCATTCGCACCAAAGTAAAAATTTTCACGCTCAAACAAATGCGGAAGTATAGGATAACTCGGGGTACCAATTACACTACTTGAAGGGTATCTGCCCCACCCCACTCCTGTCAACGAATTTCCCTCTGCGAACCAAACAATTAAATTATATTGATATCCTCCTTCAAGGTTTTCTATAGTCGGCCCATTATTCCTAATTGTAGCAATAAGAGTAATATTCCCCGATTCATTTAAAACTTGCAAATTGGTTACAGCAATATCATAGTTTCCGAAAACGGTATTAGGATCTGGACCCAAAGCACTAACAACTCCCATCGACAAAACCAAAGAAAGTCCAAAAATCGCCAGAAAGAAAAATCCAAACAATAATCTTTTCATGCCCCTCTTAAAATTTCCATATATATATCTTTCTCTAATTTGCCACAAACAAATTTCCTTCCCGATTAAAACTGTAAACTATTTAAGCAGTTAAACAATATCTAAATGAATGAAAAAATCATACATAATAATTTCAGTATCTATAGTAATTCTTATTGCGATTATAATCATCATAAGTCAAAAAAGTCCAACTTTTTCTCCAAACAATTCAAATTCCGTATGCACGGAAATCGAATATAACAACCCAAACGCTATAAATCTCCTCTACGTCACAGATAAGCAAATAGCGCAAGAATATTCAGATTATTTTTTCTCAACCTCCCCATTTAAAGAAAATAAAGAGTCATTTAATGTCTATGCTCTGGAAAATTATCAGCCTACATGTAAAAGATATAAGGGTATTGCCCTATTCTGTTATTCCCGTGATTTAATCAATGAAGCATCAAAATGCCCTAATGATTATATCATAGTTCCTAAAGAAGAGCAAGCATCAATAAGAAGCTCAAGTTATGATAGAGTTATTAGTTTGAATACAAACCATGAATCTTCCGTATTGTTACATGAATTCGGACATTCATTCGCAAGTCTATCCGAAGAATATGCTCCATCAAATCTACCCTCAGACTCGCCAAACTGCAAAATTTCATGCGAGCAATTTCAAAATAGTTGCTTTGAAGGCTGTTCAAAATCAAATTACAAACGCTCAATTGAAAATGGAGTAATGCGCACTCTCTCCTCAAGCGATTACGGAGAATTTAATAAAAACTTAATAACAAATCTTATACAAAAAAGATTCTCAACAATAACAAGCAATGTAATTTCAGAAAAAGAATCGTGCAACGACCACATTTATCTAATCGAACTAACTCCTTCAGAAGATTCTTTGACTATCTCTTCAATAGCACTAACTGAAGGTTGCATATCAAATCAAAACGGAGATTACTCTTACCAAACGGAAACCTCATCAGGTGAAATAATATCCCGAGCTTCCTTCTCTCCAACAGAAATATATACAGACGCTCCAGGGGTAAATCTTGATCTTGAAGGCGAAACTTTCACAAGCGATGAACCAATTTATCTAACTGTCCCTGCAACAAATTTAGACAGCACAATAACAATTCAAAACGAGCAAGAGCAAATAATAGCCTCAGGGACCCTTGATAGATTAGGAGCAACACCATGTATAATATGAAGCGTGGTCTAGCTCCAATAATAACCGGAGTTTTCATAATTTTAATTTCAATAATCGCAATAACAATAATCTGGTTATCAATAAAGCCGACACTTTTATCACCACAAAGCTCCTGTTTCGGCTCCGAGCTAAACCCGAAGATAATAATCGAATCAGCATGTTATGACTCAGAAGCAAATGAAACAATCCTTGTTCTAAAAAGAAAAATTGATAGCCCCGATATTTCCGAAATAGGGATAATAATCTCAAACAATCAAGAAAGCACAAAATTCTCCTGTTCAAACTCTTGTGGAACTTGCACCCTCTTATCCGCAGGAGAAAGAAAAACTTACTATCTTCCAAGTGAAGAAGAAAATACTCCAATTCTAATCAGCATTTTAGTTAACGACTGTATTTTAGACACTAAAAAAATAGTGATTTGTAAAGATTAAAAAAAATTATCTCTTTATTTATCTTTTTCATTGCCCATATAAAGAACCATTAGAACCATCTTTTAATACCTTAGCAAAAGTGATTTGCACACCAAAGATTACATAGCCTATAAGCCTCATGAGCTTTCGTGCTACAACCCTCTTCTTCTGTAACTGCGCACAGACGTATCGAGTCTCCAAGATTATTCCAACACAATTTGTGAGGAGAATAAAATATTTCAGGTCGAGTAACATACGAATAAATTCCTAGGATAATAATCAGTGCAATAAGAATCCAAATCAGTCTCTTTTCCCAAACCTTCATACTAATTACCAAAATCAAAACTATATAATATTTCTCTTTAAAAAAAGAAAACCAACAGCTTTAAAAACCACCCCTGCCGTCTGTTCCTGTTAAGACCCAGATAGCTTAGGCGCTAACTGGCGAGCACATATTGCCTTACTCATATGAAGTTACCCCCAAAAACAAATAGATATTGTCCGACATGTAAGAAAAACACCTCACAGGCAGTGAGCGTAGCTAAGCAAAGAGGTCGTTCCGCGACACATCCACTTTCTCGCAGTTCTGACGTTCGCCTAAAATTAAGAGGTCAGCGCGTCGGCTATGGTAATAAAGGTAAATATTCCAAACCTGCAATTAAGAACTGGAAACGCAAGACTAAAGCAACTAAAAAGCTCGCTGTAATGTACACCTGCTCTGTATGTAAAAAATCAAAAGGTATTAAAAAGGGTATTCGAACTTCAAGAATTGAAATAGGAGAAAAAGTAGCGAAATAACATGGCAACTCAAAAGACGCAAAAAAAGAAGTTCTTCGAGGTACGCGTTCCGCTAACAGCAAGTAAAGTCTTCCTGTATGGCTCAACGATAGAACAATTCAATAACAATGTTATCAAAATCGATCTTACCAAGAATTTGAAAGGTAAGAGTCTTGAGCTACGCGCTAAGATTAGCCTCGAAAATAACGAACTAGTTGGAGAGCCGATTAGCCTTGAACTTATTCCTTCCTACATCCGTAGAATGATGCGAAAGGGCAGCGATTACGTCGAGGATTCATTTATCTTAACATGCAAAGACGCAACACTCCGAGTAAAACCATTCATGCTGACACGCAAGAAAGTCTCTCGAGCGGTACGTAATGAACTTCGGAATACGGCGCGTAAAACGCTCGAAAGTTTTATGACTATTCGCAATGCAAACGAGATCATGTCAGAAATCATGACAAACAAAATACAGAAAGAACTCTTCATTAAGCTCAAGAAAATCTATCCTCTTTCCCTATGTGAAATCCGTATTGTCGAAATAATCTCTCGCCAGACTGCTGCTGAGATGGAAGTACAATCTGAAGAAAGAAAGGCCCGTAAAAAGAAAGTCGCTGAAGCAAGCGAATAAGTTTCCCTCTTGATTTGTTTACACAACAAAGAATATATAAACTATAGAATTTCTATAGTTTAATGATTACAACAATCCAGCTAAATGAAAATGTGAAAAACGCCTTAGATAGGATGAAAAATAATAAAGAAACCTATGAAGATATAATTGTTAACTTAATGACTTATTTTGAGAAACAAAAAAGAAAACAAGAGGAACTATTGATCGAAGGCTGTAAAGAAATGTATGATGATATGTTAAGTATAGAAAAGGAATGGGAAGGAACTTTAATGGACGGCTTAGACAAAAATGAAAAATGGAACGCATTATAAAAGGAGATATTGTAATAGCAAACTTAGAACCAGTTAAAGGTTCAGAACAAGGAGGAATCAGACCCGTTTTGATTATTCAAAATGACACTCTTAACAAACATGCTCCGACGACTATAATCGCACCATTAACTTCCAAAATTTACACAAAAGAATATCCCACAAATGTTTTAATTAAAAAGGAATATTCTAAATTAAAGATAGATTCGACAATCATGTTAAATCAGATAAGAACTATTGATAAGAAAAGGATTATTAAAAAAATTAGTATGCTTGATAACTTTACCATGAACAAAGTTGATAACGCGATAAAAATAAGCCTTTCTTTAGAGTAACCAAATAGCTTTTAAACCATCTATCTCTCCAAGTTCAATGCCTCTGTAGCTCAGCGGTTAGAGCATCAGTTTTGTAAACTGAGGGCCGGGGGTTCAAATCCCTCCAGAGGCTTCTAAATGAAAGACGCAAGAAAAGACCAAGAGCAAAAAATCCTTGATTTTCTTAAAAGACATCACTTAATGGTCATCTCAACTATCAATAGCAAAGGCGAACCGCAAAGTGCTGTCGTAGGCTTCACAGAAAGGCCAAACTTGGAAATTATTTTTGGCACGTATAATGCAACAAGAAAATACAAAAACCTCCAAGAAAACTCGAAAATATCTCTCGTTA
The DNA here is from genome assembly GCA_964357505.1 of Candidatus Woesearchaeota archaeon. Taxonomy (GTDB): domain Archaea; phylum Nanobdellota; class Nanobdellia; order Pacearchaeales; family GW2011-AR1; genus JBBSZK01. The sequence continues at coordinate 17,449 of CAYHLN010000003.1, forward strand.
TTGGCTGGGACTCAGAAGAAAAGATTACCATCCAATATGAGGGAATTGCCAAAGAAGCAAAGCAAGACGACTCCAAAGAATATCAGCAATTACATATCGAGAAAAGACCGAAAAGAGGAAAGCATGTCCACGACCCAAGAGAAAGAGTATTCAGAACAAAGCCCACCTGGATACGCTACTCAGACCTATCAAAAGATCCGGAAGAAATAATTGAAATTACTTTTAACGACTAACTCAACCCAAATGAGTCCGTAAACTCAACAATCGAACGATACTTCTCCAGAAATGCAAAACCCTTGTCAGTAACAGAATAGCGCTTACCCTCTGGCGTGCGATGCTCAATAATAAATTCTTTTTGCTTCAAATCACCCAAGTACTCCTCAAGCATTTGATGCGACAAGTTAGATTTATACAAAATATGGGTCGGCTTCATCTTTCCTTGTTTTGACCGAATTACATCTAAGATATCTCTAATTATTTCCAGCCTTGATCGCTTCTTACTCATGACTTCACCGTTTTGACGAATCCCAGAAGAATAAACAAGTATCCCAAAAACTGCAACAGGTGTCCTGCAACATACGATCCGTGATAGAGAGTTGCAAGGGTAAATCCAACGGCCCCTGCAAAAAGGAAAAGGAATCCGATTAATACGAGAAGCGTGGTAGTTCGCTTTATACTTGAATATTTAATGAAGTAATGTAACGTGATATAGAAGAGCAGAACGGCAGATACAAAGTAAAAAGCCAAAGCAGCGTGTTTGCTAAACAACACCATAATCAACGGCAAACTGGCAAATAGAGAATACACGCGATAACTTCTAACGCGGAATGTCAAGTAAGCCAGCGTGGCAAGTCCGAGCAACATAAAGATAATATGTCCATAAAGAACAAAGAACCCGATCAGATTGAGCCCTTCGAGTACAAGCACTCGACTTGAGTCTGACAGCCGAGTTAAGAGAAAAAAGTTCAATATTCCCCAAGTAATGTAAGAAAACGCAATAGACAAGAATCCAAATCCAAGCAACTTGCAGTGCCGTTCTGCAGAGAGCTTATACATATAGAAGGCGTAAGCAGAAACTAACAAGGTAATGACTGCGAAAAGAAGCTCAAGAGCAATATCAAATCCAAAAAACCACCGAGGAACAAGATAGAATTGCATCCTTATAGACGGTAAAATGCCTTTTTAAGCATTGTGAAGCCACTCTCAAGAGCTATTGTTAAGAGGATTGCTTAATAACCCATTAATAAAGCGAAAATCTAGTGATACTGACATGAAGGAGGTGAGACCAACCATGACGACCCAAAGAACGACAACCGGGTGTTCGCTCGAACACCCGGGGCGTTCCCCCCTACTCATCAACAAACAATGCTTTCTTATCACCAACTAACATATCCGCAAGAACGCCATCCATATTCACCAATTGGCCCTTTTCAAAAGGCCCTACAGATGCGCCATCCATGGAAACAAATTCCGATATTGGCTCATTAATCAAAATTAATTTATGCTGAAACAGTTTTGCAGTTGAGCCACTCATCAAGCTTGCCAAGTCCTTATCAGCAGTCTCTACTGCATATACAAGCCGCTCAAACAAGCTTTGCTCAAAGGGAAACATGGTTCCAAAATCTCGTTTCATAATACCCGTCTCAGAAGCCACAAACACCAAGTTCAAGATCTTCTTTTTACGCCGCAACATTAACTCCTTGAAAATACTCAATGCATTCTCATATTGCTTCTTCAGTTTCAAGATATCATCAGAAAACAAGTCTTGCGCGTTCCCAAGCTGAGTGCGCTTCTCCAGCATGTATTCAGAAACATCACTCAAAAAATTCTTAGGCAGCACTTGTAGCTGCTCACTGAATTTCTCCTTGCGTAAGAATTCATAGAGTTCGTTATAATCTAACATACTATCGCATCCCTCATCGAGTTTAAAAGAATTGTGTTACCCGAGCAAAGTACGTTCCAGCAGCTTTCGTCCCATAATCTTCGGCCCTTCTAAGCCAAATTCCTCAGTAAAGCGCTGTTCTCGCTCTCCTTTAGGCCCTGAATAGTATAATGCGGGGACTGGCTTATCCGAATGTGCCTTAAGTCTGCAAGCAGTCGTATGATCGGCAGTGACAACCAGCTGCGCATTATTCTTCTGAATGAAAGGAACCAAAAATGAAAAGAAGCGTTTATCGATCATTTCAATCATTGCCTTCTTCTCATGCGGCTTATTATCATGTCCCGGAATATCGGTCTCCTTAAAATGAATGTAAAAATAATCATAAGAACGCCAGTAAGAGGAAAGCATTTTGATTGCCTGACTAATCGCCAATCCAAGAACTTCATGTAAATGCGCGTACACATCAAAGCTATGTAAATCCGGATATCGAAAGCGATACACGTGCATCTTTGCAGCCTCAGCAATACCAATCTCCAAGGGATTATACCCTAACGCCATCCACTTCCCTTTAAGCTTCTTAAACGAAGCAGGAGCTGCTCCAGGTTCGCGACAGAGCAGTACATTGGCAGAATAAAGTCCTTTCTTCACACGTGCAATATTCACCGGATGGTTATCTAACACCTCGTGGCTCTGCCTAATAAACGCATTAAGAAGCTCTGCAGAAACTCTCGAGTCCTCCTCATCATCCAAGGGCTTAGAAAAAACAAATCGATTGGTAGGATTCCGTATGGCAAATCCTTGCCCGTAAAAAGGGTCCGCATTAGAAATATTATCTGAAAACCCTCCTCTGAAAACAAGCACGCCTCTGTGTTGAATCGTAGGGTGAAACTCAAAAGCGAAGGGTAGCTTGACGTGTTGCCGAATCGCCTTTGCCAACAACAGAGCTTCTCGAGTAGTTAACGTGCGTCCTGCACGAGAGTCAAGAATCGTACCATTATCCAGATCATCAACAGTGGCAAAATTACAGCGTAAAGCTAAATCTCCCCGTGTAAGCTTGATGCCAGCACCTTTCGCCTCCAACGGTCCACGCGGCGAATCGAGGTCATACCCTAATAATGAGATAACGGCACTAGAAGATTCCGGGATAACTCCTTCTTTGATAGTATAGCAATGATACATCGTACTGAGCCGCGCGAGCGTATCAAGATGGGGCGTGCTGGCCACATCAAGAGGAGTCTTACCGCCAAACTGGTAGCAGCTCTCGTCTGCCACTCCATCCAAAATGACAAAAACCCCTTTCATTCCACGTCCAGCGTCCCAAACCTTATAAATGTTCATGCACCCCATGAGAGATGTTTGATCTTCTAAAGAAAAAGCTGAAAAGCTGGCTCGGTACCGACGAAAAGCCGGATAAAAAGGCAACAGAAAAGAAAGCCAAATCAAAGAAGCCTGTAAAAGAAAAAAAGGCAAAAGCGAAGGCTGGAAAGAAAGGAAAAGCCCCCGTAGTAAAAGCAACACAAGAAATATCAATACTGGAAGTGCCGACAACATTCAATCCAGGCATGCAGAAATATGAGCCAGATCTAGAGAAGCTAAAAGAACTCGAGCCAGTTGAGCCTGAAAAGAAAGGCTTCTTCTCCAAGCTCGCCGCGCGCTTTACGACAGCAACAATCACTGAAGCGCAAGTGAACGAACTCTTTGACGAGCTTGAGCTCGTGCTGCTAGAGAATAACGTGGCACTTGAAGTCGTTGATGCAATACGCCTCGAATTGGTCGCCAACTTGAAAGGCAAAGAAGCTAAAAAAGATCAACTTGAAGCAAAAATTAAACAAGGTCTCAAAGATGCCATCGCCTCAGTGCTACACGAACCTCCAAACCTCATTGAACAGATCAAAAAGAAAGCTGGGCCCTATACCATTATCTTCTTTGGCATTAACGGTTCTGGTAAAACAACCTCCCTAGCCAAACTTGCACACTACCTGAAGAAAAATAACATCTCTTCAGTGCTAGCCGCAGGCGATACCTTCCGTGCTGCTTCTATTGAGCAGCTTGAAACGCACGCCAGCCGCCTCGGCGTCCCTGTAGTAAAGCACATCTATGGTTCTGATCCTGCAGCAGTTGCCTTTGACGCAATTAAGAAAGCTGAAAAAGACCATCTTAAATGCGTATTAATAGACACCGCGGGCCGTATGTACACGAAAGAAAACCTGATCAGAGAAATGGAAAAAATCATTCGTGTTGTCAAGCCAGATCTGAAAATCTTTGTCGGTGAGAGCATAACCGGTAATGATGCAACAGAGCAAGCCCGTACGTTCAATGAAGCAATAGGTATTGACGGCATCATTCTGACGAAAGCCGATGTCGATGACAAAGGCGGTACAGCACTCTCCGTATCATACATTACCAAAAAACCAATCTATTTCTTAGGCCTCGGTCAAGCCTACGATGATCTCAAGCCTTTCAAGAAAGAACTTATTCTGAAAAATCTGGGGTTGGACTAATGCCACAGTTAAACGCAATGAAATGTCGCGCTTGTGAGGGCCTCGAAGACCGCCTTCCCCCTTCTAAAATAAAGGAAAATATGCGCCTTATTTCAGACTGGAAAATGAAAGATAAGGAAGCAATAGAAAAATCATTTAAATTCAAGAACTTTCAGCAAGCACTTGATTTCATCGACGCCGTTGGAAAAATAGCCGAAGCAGAAGGCCATCATCCAGATATCGCATTTGGCTGGGGCTACGCGACCATTAAGCTCACAACCCACGCCGCCAAAGGCCTGAGCATTAACGACTTTATTCTTGCTGCCAAAATTGATGAACTCAACTAAACCACAACTTTATTAACATCTTTCTTCAATAAAGTTATGAAGAAAAAATTTATAAAAAAATATAAACAATCAACAGTAGAAAGCTGCCTTGCTTGCTGTCTCCTCACCTTAATCGGGCAAAAACCAACAAGGGCAAAAGAAATTAGTATGCTCTTTGATGCATTGCAATACAATCCAGATGATTTCGTAACTGGCCATATTGAGCATGTGATGAGAAAATACAAAAAAGAACTTATACGGTATGTACACAATAATCCCCTATACAATCATCTGAAAAAAGCAAGATGCAAAGAAAAAGTAGTTCAGAGAAAGATAGATATGAACATTATTGATGAGTTACTGCATAGGGGGACAATAGCCATTTCGCTAAATGCTCGTCATTTTGGCAAAGTCTACCATTATCCGCATTGGGTACTGCTGTTAAATAAAAAGAGAAAGAAATATGTTGTGTACGATCCTCACACAGGGATAGTCAATACAATCACAGAAAAAAGACTAAAAGAGTCTATCAAAAGCTACCTTATCCGATTATGGATGGCTCCCCAAATCATAGCCCAAAACCTTTAATACCAATCCCCTGCTTCCTCCCAGATGCTAGATAAGCTCTCAAACACGCTCAAAAAGACAACAGACAGGATAGCAAATGCCCTCTTCCTAGACAAGGAGCTGGTAGATAGTATCGTCAAAGATCTCCAACGCTCGCTCATCGAAGCAGACGTTAATGTCAAGCTCGTCCTTGAAATAAGCCAAAAACTCAAAAAGATTGCCTATGATGAGCGACTGAAGGGTATAGAAAAGAAAGAACATCTCATCAAGTCATTACATGATGAGCTACGCGCTATCCTGGGTGAGAGCAAGCCACTCACGCTCGGCAAGAAAACAAAGCTGATGCTCCTTGGCCTCTATGGTGCAGGTAAAACAACCACGATTGGCAAGCTTGCATTATATTACAGTAAGCGCGGAAAGAGCGTCTGCACCGTTGGTCTAGATGTCCATCGTCCAGCAGCCACAGACCAGCTGAAACAACTCTCAGACAAGCTCAATATCACCTGCTTCATAGACAAAGCAGAAAAAAATCCGATAAAAATATGGAAAAAGTATGCCAAAGAAGCAGACAAGTATGATCTCATACTGATAGACACGGCAGGACGTGACGCTCTTGATAAAGAACTCGTAACAGAAATCAAAACAATAAACAAAGAGATCAAACCTGACGAAGTATTATTAGTAATGCCTGCAGACGTCGGCCAAACCGCACTCAAGCAAGCCCAAACATTCAAGGAAGCAGTCAACATCACCGGAGTCATTATTACCCGTATGGATTCAACGGCAAAAGCCGGAGGCGCGCTTACAGCCTGTGCAGAAATCCGCGTACCCGTGGTGTTCATCGGTACGGGCGAGAAGCCACACGAGCTAGAACAATTCGATCCAGAATCCTTCCTCTCACGTCTACTCGGCATGGGAGACCTCAAGTCACTGCTAGAAAAGATTGAATCAGTAACCAATAAGAAAGACCTTGAACGCACGCAAAAGAACATCCAAGAAGGCAAACTCACCCTACGCGACGTGCAAGCACAACTTGAATCAATGGAGTCGTTAGGCAGCATGGACAAAATAATGAGCATGATTCCAGGCCTCGGCAAAGCAAAAATTCCAGAAAAAGAAATGAATGACCAGCAAGCTCGCCTGAAACGCTGGAAGCATGCTATCAACTCAATGACGCCAGAAGAAATTGATAATCCAGAACTCCTTGAGAAACAAACCTCTCGTATTCAACGCGTCGCTCACGGCTCAGGCACATCAACAACTGAAATTCGCGCACTTCTCAAGCAGTACAAGATGCTCAAAGAGATGATTAAATCATCCAGTATGGCAGAAGGCGGCGCCCTCGATCAAAAGACAATGATGAAATTTGCAAAGAAGTTTGGCAAACGAATGAAGTTCTAAAATGACAAAAACCATTATTAAAAATAAGGTAATCGTCGCCGCATCCGGCTACTTTGACCCAATTCACAAAGGGCATATTGAATATCTTGAATTAGCAAAAAGACTAGGAGATGAATTAATTGTAATAGTTAACAACGACATTCAAGCAAGCCTAAAAAAAGGAAAGGCATTTATGCCTCAAGAAGAACGTTTAGCAATAGTCAAATCCCTAAGATGCGTAGACCAAGTATTTCTATCAATAGATAAAGATGCGAGCGTCTGCAAATCTCTTGAAGCAATAAAACCACATATCTTCGCTAAAGGCGGAGACCGCCATGCCTATGAAATTCCTGAATCCAGAGTCTGCAAAAAGCACGGAATAAAAATAATCGATAGTCTTGGTGCTAAAATTCAATCATCTTCTGATTTAATTGCAAAATCGAAAGAAAAATATTAAATAGAAAAATCTACCTTGGACAAATATATCCACCCTCAATTCCTTTTTTAGAAAAAACAATCTGCCAAAGCTGTAGAGTTCGAGACCGAAAAGCCCCAGCACAAGACAAAAGATAATATCTCCACATCCTATAAAATTTCTCATCATAATCTCCTTTTATAGAGTTCCAATTCTTCACAAAATTATTCTCCCAAGCCATTAAAGTCAAATCATAATGTTGCCCAAAACTATGCAAGTCCTCCATGACAAATAATTTCTCGCTGGTTTGGGCTATTTGACTAAGAGAAGGTAGCATAGAATTTGGAAAAATATACTTCTCAATCCAAGGGTCTGCATGAGTCGATGAATCATTTCTACCGATAGTATGCAATAAAAAAAGACCATCATCTTTCAGATTTTTATTAACTATCTGCATAAAATTATGGTAGTTTTTGCATCCTACATGCTCAATCATTCCACACACAAGGATTTTATCAAACTGTCCATTTATATCCCTATAATCCTGAAATTTAATTTCAACAGGGAGCCCCTTGCAAAAAGTCTTAGCATACTTTACCTGCTCTTTAGACAAACTTAATCCAGTAACTCTACATCCATAATTTTTTGCCGCATATTTTGCAAAACCACCCCATCCACAGCCTATATCCAATACCCTATCACCTTTCTTAATTTTGAGTTTCCTGCAAATCAAATCTAATTTATTCTCTTGAGCCTCATTAAGATTGTTAGTGCCCTCAAAATAGCCGCAGGTGTATTGCATATAGGTATCTAGAAAAGAAGAATATAATTTTGAGTTTAAATCGTAATGTTCCCTATTAACTACTTCCGCCCCTGCTCGGTTTTGCAGATTAAAAAAATTTGATTTAATAATTGGAATAATAAGCGACATTTTATTAGTTTTCTCATCTATTTTTGATCTTAGAATCCTATAAAAAAATTCATCTATCTCCTTACAATCCCACCAGCCCTCCATATAGGCTTCCCCAAGCCCAAGCGAGCCTTTAGAAAAAACTCTTTGATAAAATAAGGGATTATTGACTTGGATATCCCAAACTCTTTTTCCATCAACCTTTACGTCTGCGACACTTAAAATATTCTGGAAATGTTCTCTCAAGGAATTCCGCATATTAATGAAGAAATTTTGTCTATAAAACCCTTTCTTTAATAGAAAAAAAGAAAAAGCTTAAAGATAGCGTAAGCCTTGCCTAAATATGACTAAACAAAAAATTCTTGCACGTGGGGCCGAAGCAGTCATCGTAAGAGAGAAAAACCAAGTAGTGAAGAAACGGATTTCTAAAGGCTACCGTCTTCCCGCACTTGATGAAAAGCTCCGCAAGCTCCGCACTCGAGCTGAAGCGAAACTCTTAGAAAAAGCTTATCCCCTCATCCCCACGCCTCGCCTTATTGAAATGAACGAATCAACAAAAGAGCTCGTGCTTGAATATATTCCCGGCAAAAAACTTGCAGACTCACTCGATAAGCTCAAAAACAAAATCGCAATTGCTCGCCAGATCGGCCAATCACTAGCCAAGTTGCACGATGCCCATCTTGTTCATGGCGATCTTACCACGAGCAATATGATTCTTAACGATAAAAAAGTTTACTTCATCGACTTTGGCCTCGGCTATCACTCTTCACGTCCTGAAGATTATGCAGTTGATCTTCACGTCCTCAAAGAAGCCTTAGAAGCAAGACATCCAAACTCAAGCAAGCAAGTATGGAAATCAATTATCGCAGGCTACAAGCACAAGAAAACAAAAGAAACACTCAAAAGACTGAAAGAAGTCGAACTTCGTGGTCGTCATAAAGAACACTACTAAGAAAAGAGCTCCGCCGTTGTGGGAAAAAGCTTTACTCGCTCTTCTAAGAGGAGTAATGCATTAGGAGTCCATAAAATATCTTTTTCATGTAAAGGCATCTTACACCCCTTCACGATGAAAATATCTCTGCGTTCACCTTTTTCACTAAAAAGAGTATCAAAATAGACGCCCACCTCTCTAAAGAATGGATGTTCAGAATCGGTAACAAGAACATATTGGCGTTCCATTATTTCTTCGCACGACAAACCAGTAAAGGTACACAATGAAGCGTAGGCGTGGGTCCATTGTTACTGATGCGTTTTCCCAAGAGACATAAAAAAAGCACCATCAAGTCTTATTTAAAGATATAGTCAACAAATAACCAAACCCTTATAAACGACACTAAATCTTTCTTAAAATAGCCCCGTAGTATAGTGGCCAAGTATACGAGCCTTTGGCGCTCGGGACCCAGGTTCAAATCCTGGCGGGGCTATAATCCAACTAAAAGACGGTTTCTAAGTAAGATTCAACATGAAGCGGACGAAGACGCGAGGCAGCCCACTCACGAACGCTTGGTTGTTGCAAACGCTGATATGCACGATGTAACCTCTTTCGAGCTTTCTCCCATTCAGCTTGAAAGTCATCCCATACCTCTCCTCCAAAAGCCCGATAATAAAGAGAAGCCTGATATAATTCTCTACAATAGGGTTCAAGTCTCCTAACAACTGCCAAAGCCTGTTGAGCCGAGGTCACCCTATTTGCTAGCGATTACTCTATAAAAATCTCACCGTAACCTTCTTAAACCCCCAGTCACACGCTCTACTTATGTCAGAATCAAAAACAAGTTGGGTAAATGTCAAGCCTGAGGAAATTGAAGCCAAAATAGTAGAGCTAGCAAAGAAAGGCGTCTCTCCTGGGCGTATTGGCCTGATCCTACGTGACGAACATGGCATTCCTAAAGCTAAGCTCCTTGGTTTGAAGGTAAAAAAGATACTTATCAAGTCAAAACACTGGGTAGAACCACGTCACGCTAATCTAAAAACCAAGACTGAAAAACTAAGCAAGCACGCAGCGATGCACAAACACGACTACAGCGCAACCCGCTCACTAACAAGAAACAATCAGCATCTTGCTAAAATAGAAAAAAAGAGGTAATAACTCCATGTTGGAGAAAATAAGAAGTACAATCAACGAATTAGAAGCAGTTGCGAAGAACAAACCAATCAGAGTAATTAGTCATTTTGACGCAGACGGTATCACTGCAGCTGCAATTTTCTCCCGCGCATTATATCGCTGGAATAAGCCATTCACCTTACAGATCGTTAAAAATCTTGACGAAGAAGGTATCGCTCAACTGCCTGAAAACAATACCTTAGTCTTCCTTGACCTTGCCTCAGGAAGCCTGAACTATCTAGCTCAAAAAAACACAGATGTATTCATTTTTGATCATCACGAAATCGCGCAAGAAATTCCCTCAAATGTACGCATGATCAATCCCCTATTGCTCAACCACGAACCCTGCTCAGGTGCGGCTATTGCATATCTTTTCGCCAAAACACTCTCAGAAGAAAACAAAGATCTTGCTAATCTGGCAGTGATCGGCATGGTAGGCGATCAATTCACTGATGCCATCGGCAAGACATATGATCAAATCCTTAAAGATGCCTCCATTACGGTCCGTAAAGGGCTACTCCTCTATCCTTCAACACGTCCGCTCGATAAGGCTCTTGAATACTCAACGAGCTTTTACATACCGGGCGTGACAGGATCATTCCGTGGAGTTCTCGATTTACTACGAGAGGCAGGAATAGAAAAGACTCCAACAGGCTACAAGAGTCTCGCTGAGTTAAGCGAGGAAGAAATGTCTCGTCTGATCACTGCAATCATGCTCAAAAGCATTGGCGAAACAGATAGCGCACCCTTAGTAGGCAATCTCTTCGTCACCAAATTCTTCAACCAGCTAGAAGATGTCCGAGAGCTATCTGCTCTGATTAATGCCTGCAGCCGTATGGGCCATCCAGAAGCAGCGCTTGGATTCTGCTTAGGTAATAAACAGTCAAAGCGCGAGGCAGAACGCATTTATATCGACTATAAGCAAAGCATCTCACATGCCATGCGATTCATCGAAGACAACAATAATCGAATTCAAGGCAAAAACTACACGATCATTAACGCCCAAGATAAAATAAAAGATACCATCATTGGAACCGCGGCGTCCATCATGTCCTACTCGCCACTTTACCCGCAAGGAACAGTCATCATCGCAATGGCGTATGATAAAGACCGCATTAAAATCTCTGCTCGTCTCGCAGGTAAAAAAGGCAGAAACGTGCGCGAGCTGTTAAGCTCGGTCCTGATACCCTTATCAGGCGAAGTCGGCGGCCATCCCCAAGCAGCAGGTGGGCTCATTTCACGTGATAAAGAGCAAGAGCTCCTTACACAGCTCAAAAACGCGCTTGATATCGACTTAGTAAAGCTTTAAAATACCCCTCTTCACCCCTATCTCATGATGACCAGCAAGTTTATCCGGATCATTTGCCCGCGCTGTAGAAAGCACCAGATTATATTTGGAAAAGCTTCTACCGATGTCAAGTGCAAATCCTGCAACGTTTTACTGGTAAAAACAACGGGCGGCAAGGCTAAAATAAGGGCTGCAGTTAAGGAGGTACTCCCATGATTAAAGAAGGAGACGTCGTTCTCTGTACCGTTAAGAAGATTGAAGGCACGACTGTCTTTCTTGATATAGAAGGCGGTGGAGAAGGCAGCATGACGTTCTCTGAAGTCGCACCAGGCCGCATCCGTAATATCCGAGAGTATGTAGTAGCAAATAAAAAAGTAGTCTGCAAGATCCTGCGTATAAGTACCAATCATATCGAACTGAGCCTTCGTAGAGTAACGGGCGGAGACCGCGAGGCAGTCATGAAGCGTTACAAAAAAGAGCTTACCCTAGAATCAATGCTCAAATCCGTAGTGAAGGACAAGGCTCGCGCCATCCTTGCAAAAATCAACGAAACTATGGATGCAGTAGAGTTTCTTGATCAGATCAAAGATAATCCAAAGCTGATTGTGCAGTTCGTCTCAAAAGCTGAAGCTGAAGCACTTGAGAAAGTCTTTGCAGAGAAAAGAGACAAGAAAAAGCAAGTCAAACATAAGATCTTCATCAAGTCCCAAGGCTCTTCTGGCATTGAGGACATTAGAGCAATACTAGAAAGCGATGCAACGATCTACTATCTGGGATCCTCAACCTTCCAGATCATAACCGAAGATGCCGATGTTAAAAAAGCGGATAATAAGATGGAAAAGATTCTGAAAGAAATGCGTGAGAAAGCCAAGGCTTGCAAAGCAGAATTTGAAGTCAAATGAAGCTCAAATACTATCTCAACAAGGGCACGAAAGTCTATACGCTCAAGACGGAGCACAATAACGTTCCAACGGTAGATGCACAGTATAAGTATATCAAGATGAAGTCAGTAAAGGAAGATTAAGATTTAGAAAGCCCCCAGAGAAGTTGAGCATAAATGTTGAAAGAGTGAGCCACTTCTTGATTCTGGATAACTATCGAAAATGACTTCCCCTTGTTTATCCCAATCGTCACAGTATCTGCATAAATTTCAATCCAGGCAGGAGTTACCAAATCGCGCGGCATATATTTCACCTCGCTCAACCGATAAGAAGCAGAAGATATGCCATAGGGTTCGCGAGCAGATTCGTTGTAAAGAAACTTACAGGTGATGCCTTTAGCGACACGGCGTTTATGATAATCCTTGAAATACCCGACCATTTGACCATCATAAGGGGTACGAGAGATGCCAATAATCCACATTTCATCGCCCTTCTTCATAATCTTCAAAGTTCGTTCACGAGCCGTTTGAATTCCCTTAAGCCCATCATAGATTTGCGCAGTTTCATGAGATAGCCTATGTTCAGACTTAAGAGAGCGTACTAACTCCTTAATAGCTGCTTCCTGCTGGCTTAACTCTTCTTTTTTCTCATCTAAATAAACAACCAACCTATCCGGATCTGCCGCTTCAAAGTACTTTGTTTTTCCCTTTACGATATGACTAACAAGTCCCTTCTTAGAAAGCCTGTCTAGTATGACGTACACTTTTGAAGCAGAAACCCCGGACTCTTCAACAACGGGCCCCGAAGTAGTCTCTCCAAGTCTAATCAATGCCAAATAGACCTTTATTTCTCCTTCAGTCAAGCCCAATTTACGAAGAGCATCTAGTTCCATACCATGAAAGAAAAGAGGACTTTTTAATCTTTACCCCCTCTGGGGGAGATAACTTTTATATAGCAAGTATAGAGTTATCATTATAGAATGACGAAAAGAAACTACTGGGGCGCAGAGGTTCCGAATCTGTACGAAATAGCAGATGACAGATGTATTGGGAGATACATAAGAAATACACTTCGGACCGTACTTTCAGAATTAAAAGCACAAAGCCCTGTGCAAACAAGCAAAGATATTCTATCACTCGCTCAGCAAAAAATACCCTTAGAAAGATACGAGCAGTATGCACACAAAATGCTTACAGAAAAAGGAGTTAATCATGAGCGAGTTCAGGAAGCATTGGCCGGTCGCGCAGAGATAGTTTATCGTCAAATTAGACCGTTCATTGTGGGAGGAAGAATACTCGATCTTGGATGCGGAGACGGAGCAATTGGAGCTCGATTAAGCGCAGACCGAAACGAGGTTGTTCTTGCAGATACATACGAGCATGAAAAAATAAAAAGTAGAGGATTGGAATTCATTTCAATGGCGCAAGGGGAACCATTGAAAGATACACGCGATTATGACACAACACTCTTGCTCACTGTGCTTCATCATAGCAACAATCCCTGCCAAACCCTAAAACAAGCCGCAAACCGAACGAGACGCGGTGGAAGGATAATAGTCATTGAATCAGTCTATGGAATCGATTCTTCAGAGAGCGATCCTACCTGGAGTCATGCATCAAGAGAAATAACTGACGCTTTCAAAAAACTATCGCCCGAGCAACAAAGAAGGACAAATATCTTTTTTGATCATTTTTATAATCGTATTATCCATTATTCAGAAGATGAAGCTAAAAAAGTTAATGTTCCGTTCAATTTCAGAATCCCCTATATGCGTATGCATCCTTCAGACCTACTTGAAATGGGATGGGAAAACATCTTCTATAACGAAAAGCTAAAGTCAATTCATATGGAATACTTAGGCATTGATCAACCAGTAGTTCCGGAGTATCATACGCTGCACGTCCTGGAAAAGAGCTAGAAAGGAATATCATTTTATAAAAAACACGTAATAATTATACTATAATGCGGCCAATCGAGCATAAGCAATCGCTTTTCGGTAAGAATCTCTTATATCGTAATGATGCTCCCAAGCATTTTCAAGTAACCACTCTGCCTTATTAATTAATTCTGCCCTTCTTGTTGTTCGTGGTTTATTCAAAGCTTCAGCTACAAGTAAGTGTGCTTGAAAGCACAACGAGCCTGTTTCTACATGATTTTCGCCACCCCATCTTTCCCAAGAACGGGAGATTGCGTCTTCTGCTTCTTCTAAGTGATATTCTATAGCGGGCACATTACTCCAATCATCCCTTATAATTTCTTACCAATTCATCAATAATCTCTTTGGGTACAAAAACCGCGCTCTCGCCAGCCTCAACCTTCCCTTCAAGGCCAGCAGCTTTCACATCAGGCACGCTGCGACCAACGACTAAATAGCCATTCGAGTGCTCAATGGCCTGAGGACAACCGATGCCCCCAATACAATCGTTCTGTGCAACAAGGCCCTGCTCAGTTCCATCATACACGGCAGGACACGGCCCAATACCACAACCACTCAACTGTCGACCAGCGCGGTAACTAACTTGCCCTGTTGCTTGCTCATAATTGTTGTTTTCCATAATTTCTCTTATGAAAAGAACTATCTATAACTTTCCTGCTATTTTTACTAAAAAACCAAAAGAAAAGATTAAAAAGAAAGGAAAAAGAGTAAAATGATGGGTTTTAAACCATCAGACGTAAAGCTACTCAAGTACCTCTATCATCACAATCGCGAGTCTCTTACCGGCATCGCAAAAAAGCTACATCTCTCGCGCGAGCAAGTCGAATATAGAATACAGAAATATCAGCACGATGGGATCATCAAACAATTCCTTCCCGTAGTTAACTACGCCGCGCTCGGCTATCCTCTGACTACTTTTCTTTTTCTACGGTATAATAAAAAGGCGAGCCTTGAGCAGTTCAAGCGCACATGTGGTGCAGATAAGAATACACTCTCCTACGGTGAGCTACTCGCACAGTACGATCTGTATCTGGTACTCGCATTTCAAGATGAAGCTGAAAAGGCTACATTTCTAGCAAAAACACTTGCGGATGAAAGCATAACGGATCATCTTGTTCTCGAGCCTCATCACATCACGCTCTATCCGCTTAAGTTTATAGGGGGAAAAGAAAGCGACCCCTACCTCATTACCAAACGCTCCGAGAATAAAGAGAAGATAGACGCGAAAGATGTCCTTATCTTGAAAGCACTCCAGCACGATGCCCGTATAAAGAGCATGGAGATTGCCAAAAAAACCAATCTCACCGCGGAAGTCGTTGCTTATCGCCTAAAGCAGTTGCAGCAAAAAGGTATCTTGTTAGGCAGCCGTGCACATATCAATATGGAGAAAGCAGGTTTCTTCTATACGCTTCTTTTCCTTGATATAAAGCACTACTCCCATCGCACACAGCTTAAACTCCAGGAATTCGCGAAAGAGCAACCACATATTGACACAATTGGCCTCTCCTTTACAAAACCGAACTACTATCTACAGCTATTTCATAAAGAAGAGACCGAACTCAGAAAAACAATTGAAGAGCTAAAAGAACTCCTCCGAGAAGAGCATTACGAACTAAGCATTATTCCATTAAAAAATGCAGGCGAGAATATCCGGACGTTACCATTTCTTTAGTCCTAAAATAACGTCTTCTGTCCGATCTCGCCTTTCACAATTTCCATATCTTTCTCCCACAACGGTATGAGCTTCCGATTGTAAATAATAGCTGCGGGGTGAAAGAGCGGAATAAGCTTAAACGAGATGCCCTCAAAAGTAATCATTTGTGCCTTGCCATGCACGCTCGTAATGGCGGGTTGTTTATCCATCTTCTCCGGATCAAGCCCAGCAAGAAAGAACTTAGTCGCATAGTTACCAAGCGAGCACACCACACTCGGACGCATCTCCCGTATCTGTTCAATGAGCCAAGGCGTGTGCGCCTTAATTTCCTCAGGTAACGGATCACGATTCTCAGGTGGCCTGCACTTCAGAATATTGGTAACATATATATCCTCAAGGCTCAACCCAACAGTAGCAAGCAACCGGTCAAGATTTTTCCCGGCAGCACCAACAAACGGCAAGCCTTGCTCATCCTCATTAGCACCAGGAGCCTCTCCAACGAACAGAATCTTGGCCTTCAAATTGCCTTTCCCTAAAACAATATTCTTACAGTTCTTACAAATGTCTGTGGCAAGCGCACGTTCCTTGTAATCCATCAAATCCACTAATCTAATGTGTTAAAAAACTATTCTACAACAATCTTTAAAAATAGCTAGTACAAAGAACATTATGCCAAGAGAAGCCAGTTTACTTACAAAAAAGTGCGTTCCCTGTGAAGGTGGTGTATGCCCTCTAAGGCTGGAAGAAGTTGAACCATTAATGGCACAACTCGGTCCTGAATGGAGGTTAATCCGGGAATCTGGAAAACCAAAGTGCCTTGTACGAGATTATGGGGATTTTACTGACTTTGTTGGACCGATGCGATTCGCACAAGACGTTACGGATATCGCCGAAGCAGAAGGCCATCATCCCGATCTTAAAATTCGTTGGGGCTACGTTGGCGTAAGCTACTACACCCACGCCATTGGCGGCTTAAGCGAAAACGATTTTATTTCAGCAGCAAAAACAGAAGCACGGTATGAAAACAGAAAGAGCTCATACGGCATCAAATAAAAGCATCAAGTATCCAAATCTTTAAAACCCCTCAATCGCAAGAAAACCATGGTAATGGAACGCACCCTTGTCTTACTTAAACCAGATACAGTCACCCGCTCACTGGTAGGCGAAGTCATTTCACGCTTTGAAAAGACCGGTCTCAAAATAATGGGTATGAAAATGGTCTGGGCAGATGAAGCGCTAGCCAAAAAGCACTACACGTTAGACGAAGCCTGGGCAAAGAACGTTTATGATAAGACCAAGAAAACCAGAGAAGCAGCAAACGAGCCTTTTCCTTATCACGATCACCTTGAATACGGCCGCATGATCCAGGGCTGGAACGCAAATTTCTTACAAGAGGGCCCAGTAATTGCCCTTGTGCTTGAAGGCCCACACGCAGTCGAAATCGTACGTAAGATGATCGGCTCAACCGAACCGCGTCAAGCTTCTCCCGGTACGATTCGTGGTGACTATGCGATGACTGAATCCTACGCACTTGCAAACGACAAGTCCCGTGTATTACGCAATCTAGCACACGCATCAGACTCAGTTGAAACAGCCGAGCGCGAGATTGCTATCTGGTTTACCAAGGCCGAGCTTCACAGTTACAGAAAAGAACTAGACAAACACTTGTAATGATTTCAGCGAGAGAGGAAATGCATGCGAATGTCCTAGCGTGGACAGATGATTTAATAAGAATTCTAAAAATAAGTGAAAATCTCTCTAAGCACGCAATGCGCAGAGTAAAGACGATCAAGTCGATCCTAGAAAGAACAAAAGAGGAAAAAGGACCAGAAATTATACCCTCTAAGATTCACTCAGAAGATCGAGAAATCTACGTGACTGTGCGCTCACTAGCGTGCGCTCTTCGTGTAGATGATGGAGTCTATGAAGATACGGCGATGGGCATGGGACATGTCGACGAACTAAGACTGACAAATAATTACGAAACATTATATGAACTAATGGAAACAACAGTAATGTATGCTCAATACGCTGGGCTCGAAAGAGAAGCAAGAAGACGAGAAAGCAGAAGGCACAGAAAACTTCCGCACGACTAAGCTCAATACTTAAAAACCCCTAATTGCTGCTTCCTTGAGCCCTCATAGTTTATCGGATAGAAAAGTATAAATAGTTTCTAAATATGTACAAGAATGAGAGTTCTGCTAGATGTCAAATCACGAAAAGAATTATTTGATTACCTGAGAGGCTCGCACCATGCTAAAAATTTCGTGGAATTAGGGTCTAAAATGAATATCTCTCCTAAAACTCTCAATAACTGGAGATATAATTACAGAAAATACATTCCAGGAAACCTAATAGAAAACTATCCTAAAAAGTTAGAGATTTTAGATACCCAGAAAGATAATTGGGGAGCGGTTAAGGCTGGAAAGATAGGAGGGAAGAAAAATGTTGAAAATCTTAAGAAATTATGGGGGGATAGAAAATATTCAGAAATGAGAGAGAGAACAGGAAGAGAAGCTATTAAGAAATTACAAAAGAAATATGGGTTGAATTTGTCAAAAATGGCAATAGCAGGTCGAATAAAAAAAAGGGGAGAAAAAAGTGAAGAGTTAGAAAGAAAAAATGAGAAATGGTTTACCAATCAAAAAATAATATTGGATATATCAAAAATTAATTATAGCAAAAAAGACAAAAAGAAGAAGATTATGCTCCCAACAGAAATGTCTGCCCCTTTAGCAGAGGAAATAGGCGTACATTTAGGGGATGGATGTCTTTCAATAAAAAAAAACTATTTCTCTGTCAAAACTAATAAAGTGGAAGAGAAATATATGAGCGATTTTTTGCTCCCCCTCTATAAAAAGCTTTACAATTTAGACTTAAAATTAATGAGGTTAAAGAGTGTTTCAGGATTTGAAAGCTATTCACAAGCGCTCTATGAATTTAAGAACAAAGTTCTCAGTTTACCTTCTGGAGAAAAGATACATAAGATAGAGATACCTTCTTACATCTTAGATAGTAGAAACAAAGAAGTATATCGCGCATGTATTAGAGGCCTTTTTGATACAGATGGATTTGTGAACATAGTAAAATCGAAAAATAGCTATCCAATAATATCAATAACAATAAAATCAGAAAAATTAATGAGTCAAGTTAAAGACATGCTAACAAAGCTAGGTTTTATTCCTGCTCTCAACAAATGGACATTAAACCTAAGCGGATACGCAATGGTAGATAAATGGGTAAAAGAGATAAATTCAAATAACCCAAAAAACCTTGCTAAATTACAGCCTCGTAGTGTAGTGGATAGCACGAGACCTTGCGGAGGTCTTAACCCGGGTTCGAATCCCGGCGAGTCCATTTAACATGGGGTTCAATTCCTCGTGGGGGCAGTTATCATGAGTAAAATATTCATCATCCATGGAACGGGCGGCAACCCAAAAGGAA
>CAYHLN010000004.1:0-28528 GCA_964357505.1 Candidatus Woesearchaeota archaeon
GGCTTCTCAAATGGGCCTTGAAGATCTTGCGCTCTTTCGTTCACTGCCTGGCAGCACGGTACTGTATCCGAGCGATGCTGTTGCGGCGCAGAAACTTGTACAGCAAGCAGCTTTACGTGAGGGCATTACGTACATTCGCACCACTCGCCCTGCAACAGCCGTTATCTATCCAGCAACTGAAGATTTTCCGATTGGTGATTTCAAAGTAGTACGTGAGGGTGAGCGTGACGTTGTTGTTCTTATTGGAGCTGGTGTGACGTTGCATGAGGCGCTCAAGGCGCATGTGTTACTCAATAAGGAGCGCGTATCGAGCGCGGTTGTTGATTTGTATTCCATCAAGCCGTTGCATGCCGGAAATCTTACTGAGTTCGTTCGGGATCATGGCTCTCGTGTTGTCGTCGTTGAAGATCATTATGGGGAGGGTGGTATGGGTGATGCAGTTGCACACGCTCTTGAAGGCAGCGGCATTCTCATTCATCGGCTTGCTGTACAGAAAACGCCCCACTCTGGAACGAAGGAGCAGTTGCTTGCCGCATCTGGTATTGATGCAAATGCAATCATGCACGCCTCGCTCAAACTGGTGAGGCCTACTGAACCAGAGAGGGCAGAGAAAGTTATGCGTGAACGTAAGACACGTGTCAAGAAAGTGGTGAAGAAAAAAAAGCGAAGCAGTAGACTTAAATAATCGTTATTTCTTTTTACCATTATATGATACGTAAGAAACATTGGTTTGTTGCTGCGCTTATCATTATCATACTCGTGACTGTTACAGCTCTTACTTTCAATCAGAATACTCCTACGTTTGTAGTGCTTCATACCACTATGGGTGACATTACTATTGAGCTGGCACAGGATATGCCTATTACTGCAGGTAATTTTGAGAAGCTTGCTCGACAGGGATTTTATGATGGCGTTATTTTTCACCGTGTGATTCCCGGATTTATGATCCAAGGCGGAGATCCGCTTGGCACTGGGACAGGCGGACCAGGATATGCGATTCAGGATGAGTTTAGCGAGGGTAATCGCAATGATCGAGGCACGATCTCAATGGCGAATTCGGGGCCTAATACGGGGGGAAGCCAGTTTTTCATTAATGTTGCTAATAATAACTTTCTTGACACTCGGCATCCGGTTTTTGGACGTGTGATTAAGGGAATGGATGTGGTAGATGCTATTTCTACTACTGAAACAGATAGCCAAGATCGTCCTTTAGAGGAAGTTAGCATTACGAGCGTGGACGTTGTTCGCTAGGGCTAACTCTTAAAAAGTCATCTTTCTTATTGTATGTATGAAGAAGTTATCTGCTCTTGAAAAAGAGTTGCAAGATGGGCATTTTCGTGTGTCGCTCTTTGGCTCGGCACGCATTAAGAAAGGAGATGCAATCTATAAGCTGGTTTACCAGCTAGCGCAGCGTATCGGTAAGGAAGGGATTGATATTGTTACGGGCGGCGGGCCTGGCTTGATGAATGCCGCTTCCGTAGGGCATGCAAGTGGCCGTAAGAATAGCCAGGTGCATTCACTTGGCTTGCTGATTAAGTTACCACATGAGAAGAAATCTAATAAGCATCTTGATATCAAAGAAGAATTTGATGGCTTTACGCCCCGACTTGACCATTTTATGGTGCTCTCTAATGTGGTTGTTGTCGCTCCGGGAGGTCTGGGGACATTGCTTGAGCTCTTTTACACATGGCAGCTTGTGCAGCTGAAAGAGATTTGTGATATGCCTATCATTTTACTTGGCAAGCAATGGAAGCCTCTGCTTGCCTGGGTGAAGCGCTGGCCGCTTAAAGAGGGATTCATGTCGCCACACGATTTACATCCTATTTTCCATGCGCAGACTGTCGAGCAGGCGATGAATATCATTAAGGAGACGCATAGGCTCTACAAAGAGGGCGGCGCTAACGTGTGTTTGAATATGAAGAAGTACCGGCTTTAGGTCCTGGTTTCATAACCCTTAAAAACGTCCTTTGCCTAGGCAGTATATGAAAAAAACCACTCTTATTATGATAAGGCATAAACTTATTCCCGTGCTTAAGGCTCATCGCGTCACTCATGCAAGTATTATAGGTAGCTACGCTCGTGGTGAGCAACATAGTAAAAGTGATATCGATATTGTTGTCCGGATTCAACATGGAGCGGATTTGCTTCAGCTTGTTCAGCTACGGACAGCACTTCAGAAAACGATTAATAAGAAAGTTGATTTAGTGGAATATGAAGGCATTCGAAAAGAGCTCAAGGCGACCCTGTTGCATAAGCAGATTCCGCTTCTATGAAACGTGATTATCGGTTGTACCTTCAAGACATGAGGGATTGTGTTTTACAAATTGAAGAATACTTATCTGGTATTTCGGAAGAAACATTTAGACAAGATAGGATGCTTCAGGATGCTGTGGTGCGGAGGTTAGAGATCATTGGTGAGGCAAGTAGAAATATTCCACGAGTGCTCAAGGAGAAAAACAAGCATATTCCGTGGTTTGATCTATCTCAATTCAGGGATTTTATTAGTCATGCCTATTTTACCTTAAGCTTGACAACGTTATGGAAAACAGCAACAGAACGCATTCCTTTACTTAAGGAGCAGCTTAAGCGTGTTACATTGGTTTGAGTTGCTGCCACAGACCCATACTATTCCCTTCTGTGTCTTTGAAATAGGTATAAATAACAGAATCAGAACTCGTTTTAATAAGTTTCTGTTTATTTTGTGAATATTGGGCGTCGCTAACTTAACAGCACACTTTCTGGATATCTTTAAATAGCTCTTTGCTCTCTTTTCTTGAGAGGTTGTGAATGAAGATAGCGATTAACGGTTTTGGACGCATTGGACGTGCCATTTTTAAGATTTGTCTTGATCGTCGCTTGAATGTTGTAGCTATCAATGATCTACCTGGACCAGAAGCTGCTGCTTACACGCTGCGCTTTGATAGCGTGTATGGAAAATATGAACGCAGCGTTAAAGTACAAGGAGATTATCTTGTTGTTGATGGCAAAAAGATTCGCGTTCTTGAGGAGCGCGATCCGACAAAGCTACCATGGAAGGAACTTGGTGTTGATTTAGTAATTGAAAGCACCGGCATTTTCACCAAAGCACAAGACGCAGCACAGCATATTACTGCTGGCGCAAAACGCGTGATTATTACGGCGCCTGCGAAAGGGCCGGATTGCACGGTCGTGCCGTGCGTTAACGAGCAAGTGCTCAAACGTGGACCTCGCATTATCTCTGTCGGTTCATGCACTACTAACTGTACTGCACCTATTGCACGTGTGTTGATGGATGCATTTGGTATTCATCACGCTATGCTTACTACTGTGCATGCATATACGAACGATCAAATAATCTTAGATAATGCACATAAGAATATTCGCCGTGGGCGGGCTGCTGGATTGAATATGATTCCTACGACCACGGGCGCAGCTGAGGCTGTGATTGAGGCCATTCCAGAGCTGAAGGGAAAGATGACTGGCTTGAGCGTGCGCGTGCCTGTACCTTGTGGATCGCTTATTGATCTGACCTGCAACGTGACACGCAAGGTTGAAATAGCAGACGTTAATGCCGCGCTAGAGAAAGCATCTAAAAAGGCGTTTAAGGGCATTATTGAATATAGCACTGATGCGCTTGTGTCTTCGGATGTTATTGGTAATCCACACTCGGCGATTGTGGATAGCTTGAGCACACAGGTTACTGGTAATCTTGTCAAGGTTTTAGCGTGGTATGATAATGAGTTTGGCTACTCTAACCGCGTTGTAGATGTAGTTCAGATGTTACGGTAATGACGTTCAAAACGCTTGATAAGCTGGATGTTAAAGGCAAGCGCGTGCTTGTTCGCGTGGATTTTAATAGCGATATTCAGAAAGGGAAGGTTGTGCTTTCTGAACGATTAACCGGGCCGCTTGAAACAATCAAGGAGTTACGGAAACGAGGCGCACGTGTTATTTTATTAGCTCACCAGGGGCGCCCGGGAAGTAGCGATTACACTTCGTTAAAGCAACACGCCGCTTTACTTAATCATTATCTTAAGATAATATTTGTTCCTGATGTTATTGGCGTGCGTGCACGCAAAGCTATTGTCGGGTTGAGCGATGGAGACGTGCTTTTGCTTGATAATATTCGTTCTGTTCCTGATGAGTTTAAGCCTGATAAGCCACATAATCAGCTACTGAAGGCGCTTTTTCCCCTTACTGACTTCTATGTGAATGATGCTTTTTCTGTTAGTCATCGCGAGCAAACTTCTATTGTATCTTTTCCTCGCTTCATGCCAAGTGCTATTGGACGCTTGATGGAACGTGAGCTTGCAGGCGCTGCACGTTTGAATATGAAGCATGCATTGCTTGTTTTAGGAGGCTCGAAGCCCACGGACAATCTAGCACTGGCAAATCATTTTTCTCACAGTCGAGTACTGGCTAGCGGGCTTTTCGGACCATATTGCTTGATGAAGCAAGGAGTGAAGTTTGGAAAGGAAGAACGTATTTTGAAGAAAGAGCTTGCACAGGGGACGCTGGTGAACAACACGTCTCGAAGGATTGAGACTCCTGTTGATTTTGGCATTGAACGTAAAGGCAAGCGCGTCAACATCGTTCTTGATGAGCTGCCTCTTTCTGAAGAGATTTTTGATATTGGGCCTGATACGATTGCTCGGTTCTCGCGTGAGATCTTAAGTGCGAAAGCTGTTTTCTTTAAAGGATTGGCTGGATTATGTCATACTGATCCGTTCTGCATGGGTACTCGCGTGTTGTTGAAGGCGCTTGAGTATTCTGACGCGTATAGCGTTGTTTGTGGGGGACACACGACAGCTGCGCTTGATCGATTCAAGATCAATCGTAAAAAGCTAGGACATGTAAGTCTTGCTGGTGGTGCTCTTGTCAGATACCTTGCAGGAGAGAAGCTGCCTGGTCTCGTCGTTCTGGAACGTTAATTCTTTAGAGTAAGTGATTGAATTTTTTGGAGCGTTTTAGGTTCTAGATAGTAATGGATGGTTACTGAGTGGCTTTCTTTCCATAGATTTTCTTCTTTTGAAAATCGCTTATGGCCTAGCTTTTCGGCAATTGAGCTGAATAACTCTCGGACTTCTTCTTTTGTTGCGCTTTTATGTGATTTCAAGAAATCTTGCGCGCGCTGGGTTGCATAGTACGATCGTACAATATGCGGATAAAATCGTTGGCCACAGTATTTCTCAAAGGCTTTCATAAAATGTGTGTCTTTTAGCGGGACGCCTTGCGCGTCGCTAAAGATGAAATCAGTTGCGTGGCGCTGCGTTAGTGTCTGCTTAAGTCTTTGGACGTATGCCTGTGGGAACTCTTGGGCAATGAGCATAGGCACGCCGTCTTTACCCAGATAGTTAAAACTCACGGTATGGCCTTTGATCGATACATCTTTTTTCTTGAGCGTTGTTAACCCCTTATGGCCGTTTGCACGATAGTAGATCTCGTTTCCCACGCGCATATAAGTGGAGATGAGCGTGTACATTGGTAGCGCGTCATCATCCTTGAAATCTTTAAGTGCAGCAGTAACACACGCGTGTAGTTTTTTATAGTGCTTGCTGAACTGTTCAACTTTCACATATTTATTCTTAACTGCCTGCTGTCTTTTTTCTTGTGTGTAAAGGTAAGCATACTTGCCTCCGGGGTTTTGATATAACACGTCCCATCGATCATGTGATGATTCGTCGTGAAATGTTAGATTTTTAGCGAATAACGAGTACGCTTTATCGAGCTTTTTTCCATTGGGA
The DNA here is from genome assembly GCA_964357505.1 of Candidatus Woesearchaeota archaeon. Taxonomy (GTDB): domain Archaea; phylum Nanobdellota; class Nanobdellia; order Pacearchaeales; family GW2011-AR1; genus JBBSZK01. The sequence goes on from CAYHLN010000004.1 coordinate 5,724, forward strand.
AGTATATTTATTCTGGCTCCTTGTGCCATACCAGAAGGAGAGCGCTGGCCTTTGAGAAATTGGTTATTCTGGGGATCAATAAGAGTATCAAACAAATCATATTCTTTGAACATTGTAGCAATCTGACGCATTTCTGGAATGTCTTGTTTGGATTTTTTCCAGGAGCTTTTTGTTTTCTCATACACCTTAAGATCTTTCCCAACTCGAATTGTACCCAGAGGGATTATTTTTGACTTCACTACTCTCTTGAGAGTTCTATCTATTTAAAATGTTCAATGCCTTACTCGGCTTTGAAGAAAAGAACCAGTAGGATGATTAGCAAGAGTACGGTAATTGCAAGTAATAGCAGTAGTGGAAGGAATCCATAGCTTTTCTTCTTGATTGGCTCAAGTACAATTGGATCTTCATCTGCAAGGCGTGTTCTGTTTTGCTCGATTGGTGTGTAATCTGCAAATGAAGTGCGTATACGTCGTGCGTCATCTGCATCGGAATCGTCATCATCTTGATCATCATCGTCTTCTTGGCGCGTCGTTCCTGTTGAAGAGACTGCTGTGGTGTTTATATTGCCGCTTGTATCTACTGTGTTCAGCGTTATCGTGTGCGTTGAGTTTGGAGCTAGGCCAGTAGCAGTGTAGCTAATGCTTGTCGTATTTCTTATATTCACGCCATCAAGGTACACGATGACATGTGAGAAGTCAGCATCAGTAGGATTAGTCCACTCCCAATGTAATGAGTGGTCAGTGCGATCGCTTAGTCTAAGGTTAGAGACGCTTGCTGGAGCGCTACCTGTTGTTCCATTTGCTAAGGTCATCTGTGTGTTGGAAACTCCATTCTGATTAATGTTTCCGGTTGTGTCTACCGTATTCAGCGTGATGGTATGCGTGGTGTTGGTAAGGAGACCAAGAGCGGTATATGTTGTTCCTGCGGTAGTGCCTACAAAGACTCCATTCAGAAAGATGCGTACATGAGCAAAGTCAGTGTTCGTAGGATTGGTCCAATTCCACGTAATAAAGGTTGCACCTTTTGCTTGGAGATTAAGATTGGTAACGGGAGCAGGAGGAGTTGTGTCTGTTGTGTTTCCATTTGAAGGGCCTTGTACCGTCACGGTAGCGCTTTGCGTGCTTGTGGTTGTTGAAAGGCAGACAGCATCAGGTACGGTTGCTTGAGCCGTTACAGAGTAACTTCCCGCTGGTACTGCAAGCGTTGCAGTTGCTGTACTGCTTGCGGAGTAAGGGACTGAGATAATTTGCGATTGCGTCGTTGTCGTAGCACCTTGCGCGATAAACGTAATATTAACATCGACAGCGTATTGATCTGTGATTTGTGCAGGCACATAGTCAAGTTCTCCTGAATGGCTGATTGGTGATTGTGCTGTTACCGAAACTTGAATTTGGTTGACACTAGAGCTTATCTGCATGTTTGAAGTGGCTGCCGTGCACACTTCTTTCTTGCTCAGATAGTTTGAATAAGGGCCAACATTACCATTTCCGGTCCAGTTAGTGGCTACTTCATAAGGGATATAGCCTTCTTTGTACATGAAGACGCCATAGCCGTAATTGCTCTCAAATCGTGGGCTCGTGGGATAGGTTAATTCAATGCTGTTGCCATTACTGGTGAGCGGCTGCTCTCCGAAGAGTGGTTGTGTTGAAACAGTGGCGCAACGTGGGCTGGTGCAGGTGAACCCAATCACGTTAACACTATTCACCGGTATGCTTGTTTGCGCAAGGCTGCCGTCCGGTTTGATGTGACCTTCAAGAAAGAAATTAGATTCTCGTACTTGTGCTGCAACAAAGGCAGCAAGAAAGAGTACGCTTAGTATGAGTAGTAGTTTGCCTTTCATGTTAGTTGCCTCCTGGGCTGCCGGTTGACCTTCCGGTTCCGCTTGTTGGGTTCGTTCCTCCTGGGCTGCCTGTTCGGCCTCCGCCTACACCTGGAGGATTTGGCCCAGGCCCAGGAACTGTTTTTGTTCGTGTACGAGTATTATTATTTGAAGCATACGCTCCTGCATCAGCAGCAAGACCGATCGATCGGTGAAGCCACGCTAACCAATGATTGGCTCCCTCTTCAGAGGTCGTAAAGCTTACCGTTCCCTCTTCAACGTTTAGATCGCGCGTATTTGAAGCATAGACAATTCCTGTTCCATTGTGCGTCACTACATGAACGTCGTTTGCTCGAGTGTCTTGAGCCATATCTAAGATGTTGTAGACTTCAGCTACTGTGCTGCTGCTCATGCCAACGAATCTGCCTGGCTGTGTTCGCGTGATGGATGTCCCATCGGGTACATTTCCTCCTTCGAAATAAGCCCATACTCGCTCAAGTGCGCCAACGCCTGCTGCTCCTCCAGCAGCATAGGGTCCGAAGAGGACTCCTGGAGGAATGATGTCTTCAACGATTCTCAATGGATCGCTCATGCCATCGCGAACTTTCTTTTGGCCATCTTCTTTTGTACCGAAGGTTACTGAAATGCGGTAGACTTTTTCATCATTGCCTCGCTTGTTTGGATTCTCGCTTTCTTTTACTAGAATCGTTACGCCTGAATCGCCATCAGCAAGATAGGTAAATCCATTCATTTGTGATGCATTTGTTAGTTGATTATCTCCGGAGCGAGATGATACAAAGTATGTATCTGCTGGCCCGATCCTTCCTTGTGCTCTTTCGGCAAAGGTGGATGGAACGATTGCTTCAAGGCGGCTTAATGGACCAAGAGAGGGATTCATTATTCCGCCAGTGTTTACTCTTCCTTCAAGACCACCATTAATTGTTAGGGTGAAGTCTGCTTTTGGAGCACTTTCATACATTTTTGCTAGCGGTGCTGCCTGATCGTAAGGGAGTACGTTGCTATTTGGCTCAGGAATGTACACTTTTTCTACTCGTGCTTGAGCATTTAGATGCTCCATTCCTGCCCCATTAGCAGAATGTATCTTACTATGAGAGTAATTTGCAGTTGTACAGCCGCCTAATGTAAGTGCTGCGAGTGCAAGGATTGGTGCTTTGGCTCTCATGATCTCCTCCGAACGGCTGCGATTACGTCACTTGGCTCGCCCACTACTCTTAGCCCGTCTGCGGACTCAAAGACTACCACTGGGCTGAACTCTTTTGGATTCTCACGAGCTCTTTCCTGCGCATTGCTATATTCTGCGCTGAAAGCTACTAGCGCGTCTAGGCTTGTTGTACGGTCTCCAAATTCTCCAAGGCCTCTGACTTGATCTTCAGGGATTCCTACGTTTGCAGCGAATGTTTCAAATGCGTTTGTAGGAACGCCCACTTGATAGGCTGACGTAACTGCATTTGCTACAACGAGATGCTCATCAGGAGTGTCAACGAGATTCATTCCAAGTGCACCTACGAAAGGAAGTTCCTCAAAGGACGTAATGGTTGCTTCTCTATTGATTGTTGCGTTTCCCAGGCGTGTTGGAAGATTTAGATTGGCATAGATTGTGTAGATCGTATCATTGGTTGGCGTAGTTGCTGGAAGAGAATCGATGCTTGGTATCACGGAGACTTCTCCGTAAAGTGATTCTGGAGCTCTCACCATGGTGTCAAGCGTACTCATCGCGCTGTTTGCTCTTGCAATAGAATCTTCGATCCTTACCGTTGACGTTGAGTCAGGACTGTCCAATACGTTTACAAGACCAGTGAGTGATTCGAGGTACTCGGCATCTCTTGCCTGTTTTTCCTTGAGGTTGGCTATAAGTCCAGTAAGCCATCCCACCGTCGAGCTTGACGTGGTTGTTTCTGCTTGATGAGCAGTTAACGGGGTATAATTATTTGGGATTATTGGACCGAAAGGCGATTGAATAGGTTCGACAAATTCGTGCTGTGTTTGTTGAGCGTACAAACGCGCTGCCATAAGTTTCTGAGGCAGAGACATGCCAGAGGATTGGACAACTGGCTCATTGATAACTGTAGCTACTTGGGTTTCCTTTGCTGCAGGAGTGTTTTGGGATTGATAATAGAGCAGACCTCCTATTCCTACGGCGGCTCCTAAGACTCCTCCGACAATTCCGGAAAGAAAATGAGAGGGTGCTGATCCTCTTCGTCTTGTTCTAGTCAAGCCTGCAATACCTTCAAGTGAAGTACTAATGCCTCTAACTACTCCCTTCAAGCTTGGTAGCGGACGTGATTTTTGATTATGGGCTGCGTGAGAAATTGGCGGAAGTGGATGGTATCCAGCAGGTTGGTAGCTTCGATCTTCGGAGATTGTTGCGCCTTGGTTCATGAATGTGACTGGAGCGCTCTTGAGTGGAAATGTGTTAATCACTCCGTCATTAATGCTGTACCAGCTCGCTGTCGAGTCTACTGTTGGGGAGGTGAAATAGAATTGAGCGAAGGGTGTTTTTTGAGCTTGTTCTTGGATGAGTGTTGATGGTGCTGGAGCAGAGGCAGGGCGCAAAGAATCTCGTATTGCACGGATCTCGGTAATCGCATGATGGTATTTTTTATCTGGGCGATCAAGAGCTCTTTCTTGGAATTCAAGTCTTGTGTCGACCCAATCCTTCGCATTTTGGCTTAGCTCTTCCGAAGCTAAAATTTCCCTTACTTGTCGTTGTCTGTCAAGATGAGAAACGAAGGGAGTCCTCAATGCTTGATCAATGTTATATAATGTTGGAGCTTCTACATCAGAGAAATACTTTCTATTAGAATCATAAAAGTTATTGATAACGTCTCTTGTATATTTTCCAAGGTCCATCTTTTTTCCCACCCAAAGAACTATTTAAAGCTTTCTCTTGATGTCACTACCGAAGTACTACATTTATCCCCTTCTGAGCTATGCTCTTAAATACTCTTTTTGCATGGTATTAAAGTGAAGAGGCTCTTTATTGCTGATCTTGAGAAGTGGGAAATTGATTATCTCAAACTAAGGCTAAAGAAGTATGCCTTCCATGCTTCTTCCGAACCGTTAACCAAGCCTGACACTAACGCGAAGCGTGCGGAAATGCTTGGCGTCTTTATTCACACGCCAGTCACAGAATCACTGCTTCATGAATTACCTCAGTTGAAATTTATCACCACGATGTCAACTGGTTTCGATCATATTGATCTTGATGCTTGTAAGGCAAGGGGCGTTGTTGTAAGTAACGTGCCCTCGTATGGAGAAAATACCGTTGCCGAACATGCGTTTGGACTCATGCTTACGCTCTCGAGGAATTTACATGCCGCGATTGCTAGTACTCGCCATGGTCGCTTTGGTGTTAAAGGGCTGATGGGTTTTGATCTGAAGGGCAAGACGTTGGGAGTCATTGGGGCAGGCCATATCGGGCAGCACGTGATCGAGATGGCTCGTGCTTTTAAGATGAATGTCGTCGTTTATACTTTGCATCGAGATGCTGCTCTTGCAAAAAAACGAGGATTTCGGTATGTTTAATTTCGGGACCTTCTCAAGAAGGCAGATATCATTACCTTGCATGTTCCGTTGACTCCCGAGACAAGGCATATAATTAACATGCAAGCAGTACGCCAGATGAAGCTAGGAGTCTATGTGATTAATACCGCTCGCGGAGAGCTCATCGATACAAAAGCATTGATGTATGGGTTACGAAAAGGAATCATTGCAGGAGCGGCCCTTGACGTACTGGAAGGCGAAGAAGCTTTGGGCGAGCATCGTAAAAAGCAACAGAACATGGTAGGTGGCAGAGTGCCGGCGCTTCTGGAAGAGTTGCATCAATACAATGTTGTTGTGACTCCTCACTGTGCATTTGATACACGAGAAGCAATCGAGAGAATTCTTGATACAACAGTGGAAAATATTAATGCTTTTGCCAAAGGTACATCGCAGAACGTTGTCAGTTAATTTACCTTACAACTAATCTTGCAGGCAAGCTTATCGCAACACCTAAATAGTTTTAAATCTCCTCTTTAGTGATATCGGTATGGTTGAACTGGAGAAGGAAGCATTCGGCCGGGCTTTGTATGCTGCTTTGCCCGAATCAGTTCGTGCGTGCCATCCCGAGAATGAGTTTATGGGCCATTTTTTTGACGTTGCAGCGCAGCTCGTACTCACGGGAGATCTTGCGACTTTTTGGGGGCAAAGCACAAACGAGCGGTTTTATGATCGTAGTGCGGCTGCGCGTAGAACGCAGGCAGCAGCTTCGCTCTCCGCATTGGCAGGCGTTTATCGCTCAGCATCAATGACGGGAAATCCAGATGAGCGTACTTGAGGCAACGTGTTTTTCTGCCTATCTCTTCTCTGATTCTGATGAAGAGCAACAGGCCTGTGCTCTGGACTATCTCGCTGGAAAAATTGCTTATCCCCATCCCAGTTCTTTTTTTGATAGGAGTTTAGGAGTGATGAAGTATACTTTTAGAGTTCCTGGTCTGGGAAAGCCACTCGCTATTCGAAGTTTGAGGGCACTGGAGAAAAGAGGATACGATGTATTACTTCTTGATCAGGAAGGTGTTTGCGTGGGACATGTTGCATTTCAAGAACATGATCAAACTGATTGGCATGTTTTCGCGGTTGAGCGGGATGGCCGATTTAAGGGCCAGAGGGCGGGAACGTGCATGATTGAGCACCTTATCAAAAAAGCTCGAGAAAAAGAAAAAAGACGCATTCGAATCGGTGGTGGGGGGAGCGTAAGGACTAACTCAATCTATGCTGATATTGTTGCACGTGGAGAGCAATTGGGCGTTATTGGTGAGCATAGCAATTGGGTTCGCGTTCTTTCCTTTGAACGGCTTTCCTGAGAAATACTTTTAAATAGGAACGCTTTAATAAACTTAAGAGCAACATGGGTATTTTTGACGACGATCCGTTTCAGGACATTATGCGGGAATTCTTTGGAGAGACACAGCGTGCGCCCCGGAGAGAACGCATTATACGCGGAGAAGAGGAAGAGCGTGTTATTGATTTGACAGAAGATGATAAGCATATTTATTTTATCTTTGAGTTGCCTGGCTATATACAAGAAGACGTAGAGGTTACGATACAGGGAAGATCGATTGCCATCAAGGCACAAAAGTCTCCTGAAGGAATGAAAGATTATTTGACGAAGAAGCTTGCGCGTGGTGTAAGCTACACACGCACTCTTCCAGACTTTATCGTCACTAAGGGTTTTAGCTATACGGTTAAAAATGGCGTTGTGGAGGTCACGTTTCTAAAGAAGTAAGATGGTTGAGCCTATAACACTAGAAGTCGCTGAATCACTTCAGGAAGATATTGATCGGGGAATTGCACGCTTACCTTCAAGTACGATGAGTACGCTTGGGCTCGCATCTGGAGAGGTGATTGAGCTCAAAGGTAAACACACTGTCGCAGTGCGTGCATTACGGGCAATGCGAAAGGATAGGGAGAAGCGCACTATCAGAGTTGACGGCACGATACGTGCGAACGCTGGCGTTTCCATTGGAGAGCGTGTTGAAGTCCGTGCTATTTCTATTAAGCCTGCTCAATCAGTAACGCTTGCGCCATTGCAAGAAGTGCAATTTAGTGCGGAACCTACGGAGTACTTTCATAGCAAATTACTTGATGTGCCGCTTGTCGAAGGTCAGAAGATTGTTATTGATGTTTTTGGCACGCGCTTGAACTATGTGGTTATTAAAGCAACTCCCAAGGAGGCAGTTATTGTAACGCCCGCTACTCGGATTGTTATTTCTGAAGCGGTGCACTCTGGAGATTCAAAGTCGACCGGCGTTACGTATGAGGATATTGGTGGGCTCAAGAACGAGATTCAGCTGATTCGGGAGATGGTTGAACTACCGATGAAGCATCCCGAAGTATTTCAAAAGTTAGGCGTGGGAGCTCCGAATGGCGTACTTCTTACGGGGCCTCCGGGCACGGGAAAAACGCTCTTGGCTAAAGCGGTAGCTACTGAAACAGATGCAAGCTTCTTTTCTATTGCCGGACCAGAAATTATGAGCAAATACTATGGAGAGTCAGAGAAACATGTCCGTGAAGTATTTGAGAAGGCCGAGAAAAATGCTCCTTCCATTATTTTTATTGATGAGATAGACTCGATCGCGCCAAAACGTGGTGAGGGCATCGATCAAACGGAGAAGCGTATTGTAGCGCAGTTGCTTACGCTTATGGATGGTCTTAAATCTCGCGGTCAGATTGTGGTCATGGCTGCTACAAACAGACCAGACGATATTGATGAGGCGCTTAGACGACCGGGACGCTTTGATCGTGAGTTGCACATTAATCCTCCTGACGAAGAGGGGCGTAAGGAGATCTTGCGTATTCATACGCGGGGAATGCCGCTTGCACAAGATGTTGATTTTGATGAACTTGCACGTAAAACGATTGGGTATACTGGAGCAGATGTTAATCTGTTGTGCAAGGAAGCGGCACTTAAGTCTATCAAACCGCACTTTGCACAGCTTAAAAATTTGCATGAACGTGTGCCTGCCGAGCTTCTTGACACTATTAGAATTACGCGACAGCATTTTCTTGATGCGATGAAACAAGTTGAGCCTTCGGCGATGCGGGAGGTTATGATTCAACGGCCTCACGTGCAGTGGAGCGATGTTGGCGGGTTGGAGGATGTGAAGGAGAAGCTGCGTGAGCTTGTGGAACTCCCTTTGGTAAGGCCGGATTTATTTATACAAGCAGGAATTAAACCTTCTAAAGGAGTATTGTTGACTGGCCCTCCGGGCACGGGAAAAACGCTCTTGGCTAAAGCTATTGCAACTGAAGCACAGGCTAATTTTATTTCGGTTAAAGGCCCAGAGTTGGTGAGTAAATGGGTTGGGGACTCGGAGAAGCACGTTCGTGAAATCTTTAAGAAGGCGCGCCAGGTAGCGCCCAGTATCATCTTTTTTGATGAATTTGATAGCATCTCGAAAGCGCGTGGTGCTTCAATTAGCGATGCTACTGAGCGTATCGTTAATCAGCTGCTGACTGAACTGGATGGCATTGAGGAGCTTGAGAAGGTGATTGTGATTGCAGCAACTAATCGGGCAGACTTGATTGATGTCGCACTCTTGCGGCCGGGGCGTATTGACACGATTATTGAGCTTGGCTTTCCTGATAAGGAAACGAGAAAGAAAATATTTGAAGTGCATATGAAGAATATGCCTTTGGAGAAGGGCATTTCACTTGAGGAGTCTATTTCTCAGATAGAAGGCTGGAGTGGGGCGGATATTGAGTCTGTGTGTCGCAACGCCGGGCTGTTGGCGATTAAGCGGCTCTATCGCGGGAAGAGTGATGAGAAGCTTATCGTGAGGAAGGCTGATTTTGATGCTGCTCTCGAGAGTGTGGCAAAATCGATTGGCAAGCCTCTTTCTGGAAAGGAGATGAAAGAACATAAGGCAGATAAGAAGTCAAAGATTATTCAACCATAATTACAATTTGAATTGTTGAGTCCAGCGCCTATTTGTCTTTTACTATCAATCTTTAAATACCTACAACTGCTTTTAATTGAAGAGGGTGACATGGCTGGTTTAGATGCGACAATTGCGTATTTTTTGAAGTTGACTATTGTGCCCGAAGTTGTGTGGCATATCCTGCCGCTGTTTATCGCGACCGCTATTATTCTTACTTATTTTGAGAAATATCGTGATGAACGTGAGGAATGGGGAAGTTACCTATCAAATTCGTTGGTATTGATGTTCGTTGCGATTGGACTCTTCAGACACATCTATACTGTAGGCATCCCTGGTTTTGATAACCTTATCACGTATACGGATAAGAGTATTGCTGCTGTTTTTTTGCTTTTTATCGGATGGATACTTCTCAAGTTTAACTTTGAACATTTGCTGCCGCGGCGCTTTGCGAGGCATTTGAGCTCAGTACTGACGCTACATTTACTTGCATACGCTACCATTTTGTATGTCTATTCAGACCTCGGGTTTAGCTGGATTGTTGTGCTTGCGCTGCTCGTTCTCATTATTGCCATTTCTGCTATCCTTAACTTGATACGCCTGCCCCTGAAGAAACTGTTTGCTTACACGGCTAAGGTGAAAGCGCGAGAGCGCGTAGAAAATGTGAAGGAAGCTCGATACGAGCTTGACGAGTTGAAGCGCGAGCTCAAGACGCGTAAAAGAGAGCTGGAGAAAATTGAGGTTGGCCAGTTAGAAAAGCAGAAGAAAGAAGCAGTCAGGCTGAAGAAGATTATTAAGAAACGCTCATAATATTTATATACGCTTCAAAAAGAAGATCTTGATGGAATACGTTGATTCTTTTGAGAAGTTTGGGGAGAGTAGCAGATTGTTATGCTATATATCAACTGATGGAGATGAGGTTGCTGCGTTGCTCGAGGCTGCAGGATTTAAGGAAGATGAGGGATATCGAGGCGCTCGCCAATCTGATGACGATGAGAGCGGTATGAGTAGATCTGTTATCCTTCGGGCTAATGGATTAACTGTTGATTCATGTAGTTTGTATGATCAACGAGCTGATGAGAAAAGTAAGAGTGTTGGCTTTAATGTAATGTCTCGAGCACTCATTTTTTCTCACTCACCTGCCGCACTTCAAAAATCGATTGGCTCCTTTGTTCACACTCTTTCTGCAGCTGATCAGAATATGCTTTTTGTAAACGAATCACACTCCCGCGCTTATCGAATTATTTCTCTGCACTATTGATCTTTACTCAACTTCAAAGAATTCTTCCATCTTAGACTTGCGGCCGGTAAGCTTTTCTGCTAGATAGCGAGCGGCCATGATACACATGACTTGAGAAGCAGCTCCGCCTATCATGATATGGTTTTCAGTGCGCTCGATAAGTGGTATCTTATTGTCTGTAACGCCAAAGCTCCCTGACCACGCATACTCAATTGAGACGTTCAAATGCGGAAAGAGTTTATTGAGAAACTTACGGATACGAATGATGTGAGGTTTGTGCGGATCTATTTTCGTATGTTTTTTGTGCGTGTGCTTGTCGCCATAGCCGAGAAGAATTCTATTGTCTTTGGTAATCTTAAGATAATGGTAAATTATTTTTGAATCCCAAATAATCTTTTTGGGAATCATGCTGATACTTTTTAATTGCTTACGTGTAAGGGGATTTGTAATAATGATCGTGGAGGTTATTTTCTTTATTTTGCTGTTACGAAGGCTTGAGTCTGTAGCGACGATAACTTCCTTGAAGTTGATCGTGCCTTTAGGCGTGATCGCGCTCCTTTTTTTAAGATGCATAAGCGGCGTGTTTTCATACACGCGAACCCCATATTTTTCAATCTTTTGAGATAGCCTTTGCGTAAATTGCAAGGGGTTAACAGAAATGCCGTGCTTTTTTGAATATAATGCGTAGGTGAAGAGGGGCGTATTAATTTCTTTTTTCATTTCTTTTCCTACGAGCAGCCTGCTCAAGGGCTCTATTTCTTTTTCCACAATATACTCGCTTAGCACGCTTGGATCGGTATCACGATATGCAGAACCATAGATTGTGTCCTCTTCTTCAAAGTCGCACGCTATTCTTTCTTTTCTAATAACTTTTTTCATCACGTTAAGCCCTTCTTCATTTAATCTCCAATACCGTAATCCCTTTTCTCGCCCGTAGATATGGAGGATATCTTTGAGATCAAGTTCGCCTTTCAGTACAATGCTTCCTGCAGCTTTCCCTGTTGCACCAGACGCAATGGCATTTTTTTCAATAAGTATGATATTCTTGGCACCCATCTGCGAAAGGAAATAAGCTGTAGCAACACCCGTTATGCCGCCGCCAACAATGAGATAGTCGCATTGGATGTCTTGTTTAAGCTCTGGGCGCCCCTTGTAACCGGGATTCTTCCAAAACACTTCATGTTTCATACTCCTCATAGGTAGCAGAATTTTTAAACTCTTCTTATTATCTATATTTGGAAAGATGTGTTGGTGTTAAATGGGGTATGATTTTGTTATTCTGGGGGGGACAGGTATTCAGGGGCGTATTGCTGCTCGAGATCTGCTCGAAAATGGGCATTCGGTCTTGCTCTGTGGGCGAAATAAGGCACGTGTTGCACACCTCTTGAAGAAATTCAAACGTACTGGCTTTGCTGAAGCTGACTTACGAGATATTGGCCATACCGCAAAGGTTATACGGAAATCAGGCGCAAAGACTGTATTAAATTGTGCTGAAGGTGATTGGAACTTAAACGCACTTAAGGCATGTGCGCATGCCGGCGTAAACTCTCTTGATTTGGGATCTGAGATACTGATGACAAAACAGCAACTTGCTATGCATCGCACCTTACAGAAAAAAGGGATCATCCATATCACGGGATGCGGTTCGGTGCCTGGAGTTGGCAACGTGATGCTTCGCTATGCCGCTGAAAAGCTCGACACGTTGCATACCATCGAGGTTGGTTTTGCATGGAATTCGAACATTAAGAAATTCGTTGTGCCTTTTTCAATGCAAAGTATTATTGAAGAATTTACTGACCCCGCGCTTAATGTGGAAAATGGCAGATTCACGCGCACGATGCCTATGAAATCGATCAAGTTCAGTCATGATGATTTTGTTGGAGAACAAGAGCGATTCTTTGTGAGGCATCCTGAAACTTATACCTTTTATTCGTACTACAAGAATAAGGGCTTGAAGAATGTCCGATTTTACGCAGAGTTTCCTCCACATTCGTTTAATGTAATTTCAATGCTGATTGAGTTAGGTTTAGGAAGTAAAGAGCCGATTACTGTTGATGGCGTCAAGGTACGGCCAGTAGATGTGGTGACCGAAGTTCTGAAAAACATTCCTATGCCTCCTCACTATCGAGAGACAGAAGACTTATGGGTCGATATTGCTGGTATGCGAGGCAAGCTTAAGAAGACTATCAAGATGCGCTGTATCGTGCCAACGCTTCCTGGTTGGGAAGACGCAGGATGTAATATTGATACAGGCATGACGGTAAGCGTTATGGCTCAAATGGTTCATAATGGCAGCATCAGCGAGCGGGGCAGTTTTGCACCTGAAGGCGTCGTGCCACCTGGGCCATTCTTCCGTGAGCTACGGAAAAGGCAAATGATTGTGCTTGAGAATGGCAAAGTAATCAACTAGGCCCCTCACCCATATCTTCGCCGTGCTTTTCAGCCAGTTATCAGCACATTCTCGATGTCATGATGATCTTGCGTATCGTGTTACGACTGGGTCGTATAAATGATGTGGAGTAGTCGAGCGTACAATTTGCGTTTCGGTCTGGCAGGATGGAGGAACATTTATAAAATCCTTGCGCTAGAAGGAGGAATGAATAAGGTTGTCGTTGGTATTCTCATTATTGCGGTACTTATCGCTGGCGTGTATGTCGCTTACTCTTCCGTTGGTACTACCGGAAATGCTGTTTTAGGAGTGAGCGATGTTAAAACATTTGTTGTTACGGGCGATCATTTGCGTTTCTTTATTGATGGAGTTGAAAATCCGGATATTCGAGTGCGACAAGGTGATGTTGTTCGCATCCAGTTTACGAGCACCGAAGGGTTTCATGATTGGAAAGTAGATGAGTTTAATGCCGCTACTGAGAAAGTTCGAGGTGAGACGATGACCAGCGTTGAATTTGTTGCTGACCAACGAGGCATTTTTGAGTATTATTGCAGTGTTGGGCAACATAGGGTGCAGGGCATGAAGGGTCGATTTATTGTTGAGTAACAAACGCATTGGGTGTTCTTTATTAGTGGTTATGATAGGAATGTTTAAAAATAGCTTCTCATGGGTTTTAATTATGGAAGAAAATGCTAAGCACCATGGACTTGAAGCGATTATTGCAACTACAACGGGCGCTTTAGTCGGAGGAGGATTAACTGCTTTAAATCTCTATGACGTTGATATTTCAACTGGCGTTTATGTTACTGCAGCTATTTGGGCGGTTTGCAGCTTACCCGTATCTTCCGCACAAAACGCTCAACTAAGAATCGACAGAGGAACATCTCGTGTAATAAGCGCAGTTGGAAGTGGCTTATTTACGGTAGCTGGAGCAATTTGCGGAGAATCGTTTTATCGAAATAAGGGAATTCCTCCAGGTGCAGGGACATTTTATGGATGTCTTGCTGGAATTTTTGTGGGGCCTCTTGTTAGCGCAGCCATTGAGGCATCTCTACCAGATGATTTTAACTTGCTGAATAAAAGAAGTTTAATTGGTGCCTCGGCTGGCGCTCTTATCGGAGCGACAACCGCTTTTGCAGTTTATTCTAACGATAAGGAAAATCAACCTGCTCAACCTAGTTATTCTGAATCTGCTGGTTTATTGAATTCTGACAAGGCCAAGTAACGTCGTTGTTTATGATAACTGTGCCGAGCCGAAGAGCACACTAAACTGCTCGCACCAGATTAATACATAAGGATATTCTTGCGCGTTAAAATCTGCTGGGAGCTCATAGTTTTGATCTCCGATATTTCCTTTCAAATCACCAAGGCTTATGAAATTACCAGCCGCAAGATCTTTCGCAAGATATACCTTTAGATCTGGACCATTTGTGGCTTCGAAGTTTTCAAAGCGTAGATACTTTGTATTTTCTGACTGAACTATTTTTGCCTGTCCAGACGTTTTATGAAACGAGTCTGCATCTTGAAATGCAGCAGCATCTAGTTCTCCTATCTCAGAAGATTCGCTTTGCACGGGCAGAGCCTCGCTGACGTTATTGTCGATAACCAAGGGTGATAGGAAATACCATCCTGCTACAAGGATGACTGCTATTGTAAACAACCCAATAACAATATTCTTCATGTTCCCTCAATGATGGAGTTTTATATATAACTATGGGTAGAGCGTTGCGTATTTGTTTTCTAGATACGATAACAAATAGACGGGAGTAAAGTCTTCTCCCGCGCTTTTCTTTACTAATTGCGCAAACGTGTACGTTGAACCAAATTGATGAATATGCTCCTTGAGCCAGGCTTGTATTTGTTTGATTCCTTCTGGCTGTGCGAGCAGCGCGGTAATGGGGCCGAGCTGTCGCTCGAGTGCATGTTTCCACATTGCACTTAATGCTGTTCCCAGCGAGTATGTGGGAAAGTAGCCAATTGAACCTTGGCTCCAATGTACGTCTTGAAGAACGCCTGTTGCGTCATCGGTGGGCTCAATGCCCAGATAGTCGTGATACTTTTGACGCCAGACGTCAGGTATTTGAGCGACTTCTAATGATCCTTCAAGTAACGCTTTCTCAATCTCGAAACGGATCATGACATGGAAGTGATAGGTAACTTCATCTGCTTCGGTGCGTATGAGGCTTGGTTTGACCAAATTAAGATACCGATGCAGCTCTTCTGGAGCGTATTTTTTGAGAGAAGGATTGGTAGCAATGAGTTCAAGATACATCTGTTGCAGGAACTCGCGTGAGCGGCCGACAAAGTTTTCCCAGAAGCGGGATTGCGATTCGTGTATCACTAGACTTGAACCGCCGCTTATTGGCGTATAATGAAGATCCTCATGAGATTGGATTTCATATAGGGCGTGGCCGTACTCGTGAATGGTTGAGCCATAGCTACGGCCGAAGTCTTTACCTTCATAGCGTGTCGTTATACGTGTGTCGCCTTTACCAAGAGAAGTTGAGAAGGGATGTGCAGAGATATCGAGGCGGAGATGTGAGAAGCCGCCGTGGAGCATTAGCAAGAGCTTGTCCATGAACTGGCGCATGTCTTCCTTATTGTATTCAACATTTTCAAGTTCGTGCTGTTCTTTGTAGTGTTGAGAGCTTTTGATGCGCTTCAAAAGGCGGATGAGGGGCTCTTTTATAGAAGCAAAATAGCGTTCGACATCTTTCGTGGTCAGGCCCTCTTCATACTCGTCTAAGAGTGCGTCATAGGGATGATCGTTATAACCTAAATAATCGGCTTTTTTACGGGAGAGCGAGACTATCTTTTCTAAATAGGGCTGAAATAGTGGAAAGTTACTTTCTTGCTTCGCTTTACGCCAGACTGTTGTTGCCTCGCTTGTTGTGCGAACGAGCTCTTCGATGAATTCGCTTGGTAATCGCTCATAGAACTTAAGGCTGCGCAGTAATAAGCGGAGCACTGCGCGTTCGTAGTCGTTTAAGTTCGTTATGATTATTGCTTCTTTGATGAGCGCCATAAATTCTTTGTCAAGGAAGAGTTTTTGCGAAAGTGATGCGATTTTTGCTAGAGCTTCACTGCGTGCTTCAATGCCTTCTTGAGGCATATAGGTCTCAAGATCCCAATAGCCTAAGGCAGAAAAGTGATTGAGGGACCAAATCGTCTTATAATGATCAAGAATGCGGATAAGTTGCGGGTGCACGATACGCGTATTAGGCATATTGTACTAGCGCGGGACGGTTAATAAGGATTATTGTGCAAAAAAGATATTTTTAAATACTGATTTTCTTAGGTGCTTCATGAGTAGTTTTGTATATGTTGATCCCCATCGGAATGGTGCCAATGGGGCGAAGGAAGATGCCTATCGGCTTCTTGATGCCGCCAATGTCTTTGGAGGGTATGGCGCTAAAGTGGGGGAGGTTTCTCTCGCTGAGGCGCGCCGGGCCATGAACGATCTGGGCGATTTTGGCATCTCTGATGAGGTGCGGTCGAAGTATGGAGACCCACTTATTGCTCTAGCTTCTAACGGGGATGGCGATAAGAGAGAATGTGCGATTGCATTTATGAATGTTTTTGGCATCAAACCCCCACGCTACAAAGCAGACCTTGAACGTCGGGAACTTGAGCATCTTTTTTCGGGATGGGCCTCTCCACAGGAGAGCTTAACCCGTAAGATGGAGGCTGGATTGAAGGAGCTTGGGCTTGGCTATGAAGTTCTCGGGAGAACTCCTCAAGTTCAACATTTGCGCGTTACTTACCAAGGAGAACATGTCGATATTCATAGCAACCCGGCCCATATTCGGAGAGAAACGAATGGTATTGTAGCGCTCATCGAGCGGCACAAAAACAAACCGTTTTACAATGATTGAGTTCTGGTGGAATTATTTATATAACTCCCTTTCTTTGGAAAAAGATGTACGACAGTGAGAAAGCACACTATGTTTCTGCTACTGCCATTATTATGAAAGATGGAACGTTTTTGCTTGCAAGGCGATCGCCTCATGAAAAGAGATGGCCTGGACGATGGACGGTGCCTGGAGGTAAGCTTGAGAAGAAAGACTATATGGGAAGAAAGCACGATACCGCCGCAGGGCAATGGTACAATGTTCTTGAAGAGCTTGTTCGACGTGAGGTGCGAGAAGAGGTTGGTATTGAAATTGAGTATATTCGTTACCTCGCCAATTTAGTGTTTGTCCGGCCGGATGGAATACCGACGCTGGTCATTAGCTTATTCGCGGATTATGCAAGCGGTGACGTTCAGCTGAGTGAAGAGCTGACCGAGTATGCATGGGTAACGCTTGAGCAGGCTAAAGATTATGATTTAATTGAAGGCATTTATGAAGAGCTTGAGATGGTCGCGCGTCACCTCAAGGGTGAACGTTTAGGCGAGTGGAAATCACTTTCTTAATTTTTCAGGCTTGGACTGTGACACAGGAGGCGTTTCTTTGCCCTTCTCTTTTACCCACGAAAGGGCGATAATACCGAGAATAATAAATCCAGTTACGGCTAGCACCGCTATTCTATAGCGGACACTACCCATCGATATAAGATTAGTAACAATAAGCCCCCACACGACTGGACCAACGAGAGATGATGCACGCTCAGCTACTCCATAATATGCAAATGCGAGGTTATGGCTGCCCTTTGGTGCAATTCCTGCCATTACGGCACGACAGACTGTCCACGTCGCGCCCAACCAGATCCCCATGAGAGTGGCCGCAATAACAAATAGAATAAAGTTAGTAAGCAGCGCTACGACAGGTAAAAGAATAACCCATACTGATAAAATAATGGTGAGGGTTTTTTTATGGCCAATACGGTCAGCAATAATTCCTCCTACAAGCCCCCCTAAACCTGAGGTGATAAGGATTCCAAGGAGGATATATGTCTTTGTTGTATCGGAAACGTGCCAGACTTGTTCAAGGAAAAGAGGAAAGTTGTTGGCTGCCGTTTGAATTGCGTCATTAAATAAGAAATAAGCAAGGAGAAAGAAACCCACACTCGAGTAAGAAAGAAGCTTTTTCGTTTGAATGAATGCTTGGTGGATAGTTGAGGGGAAGGAAAGTCTCTCTGCTGTTCTCTTAGGTTCTCGAAATAGTAAGAGCATTGGCAGGGAAAAGATAAGGAAAAGAAATACGGCGGGTAGAAGTGTCTCTGCCCGCGGAGCTCCACCAAATAAGCTTAGTTTACCTGTGGCAAAGGGTAGTGCTACGAGTAATCCTAGAAATTGGCCTGCATAATTAGCGGCAATCCCTAATCCAGATACTCTGCCTCTTCTATGTGCGGGAGCTATATCGTGTAAGAGTGGCGTATAAAACGTAAATGAAAGTAAATACATGTACAAACCAAGTGTGAAGAAGACTAAGGCTGCAATTTCATTATTAGAAACGGCAAAAAAGCCACATAAGCCATAGAGGAGCGCCGTCGTACATGTGGCATAGCGTAATCCGGTTATTCTTCTTAATGATCGATCAAGTAGAACACCGCTTATGGGGGCGGTGAGCAGCAATAAAACTGCTGCAGCAGTAAGGGTTAGATTAAAAGAGAGATCGGTGAACCCGCGATCAATGACAATCCATTGCGCGAAATAGAGAAAGAAGGTAATTGATATGATTGAATTAGCAAAGTCATAAAGGGTCCAAAGAAAGACATTTCGCTTGGTTTCCATGAGATATCCGTTAAACCTCAATTAAATAACTTTGGAATGATGTCATCATGGCATTTTCCGTGCTATTCTTGTTTGTTATTATTATCACAGATAGTTCATTGAAAAAAAGCTATAGCTCCTATTTTGATTTTATGTGGAACGCGGCTTCTTAGGCTGTACGAACGGCAAGCGTGTGATGATTGCGTTCGTTATGAAAATCATCGCTGCAACGAGAATGAGCCATGCCCAGGGGTAATAAGGGTCAAGATCAAAGAAGCTAATGCAAGAGGAGAAGACGCAATTGATATTGCTACTCGCTTCGGTGAATGCAGAGACTATAATGAAGATTAGGAATGCTTGAATGAGGCTGATTCTCCAAATATCTTTTCGTGTTATCTTGAGTAGTGAGAGCGCGTAGAGCGTAAGGGGTAATGTGTATACATGTTGTAACGTGACTGCTTTTACTAAAAATCGTGATTCTACAAAGAAATAATCTGTTATTCCCCACAGGGGCGTGCCTGTCGCGAGGTGGTAGAAGAAGTCAATACACCAAAATATGATTCCAATAGCAAGAATATTGACTTGTGAAGCAACAATATCACCATTTTTTACGAGCAAACCAGCACCAATAATAAGTAGGCTAATGTAGCAGAACCAATAGACTTGATCTGGACGGCCTATGGTATATGAATTAAAGAGTGCTACGAGGCCAAGCAGAATGTAGAAGCTTCCTGCGATGGTAAGAAACAATCGGTGACCTGGGCTGAGCGGTTGATGCTTCATAGATAGCGGATACTCTTATTTTCTTATATATCTTTCCAGAAGGCGTGCTTTTCATTAAGCTTCTTGAAAATATCAAACAGTAACAGCACCATACATGAAGGTATGAGTGCCAATAGCCAATCGCTCCACATAAGGGGAACTGTTTCAAATGCGCCACTGAGCGGGGTGTAGATAATCGCCACTGTGGCAATAATCGAGATGATCGATGCTATGACAAGATAGGGGTTGGCAAGAGGGTTGCGTGTTAGCACGGTCTTGCGGAATGATCTGAAGTTAAATGCATTGGCTATTTCAAAGAAAATCAGCGTAACAAGCGCAAGCGTACGTGCCTCTTCCACACTACGGTTCATCGATTCCAATGCATAGAAAAATACCCCTAGTGTTCCTAGGCCCATGATCGTTCCAGTTAGAATTACCATCGATATTGTTTCACGAGTGATGATTTGTGACTTGCGTCTTGGTTGCTTGAGCATTACGTCTCTTGAACTGGGGTTGAGGCCGAGGGTGATGGCAGGGATATCATCGGTAACGAGATTCATGAAGAGAATTTGAATAGCAAGCAAGGGGAGCGGCAGGCCAATTAAAATGCCGAGAAAAATGATCATGATCTCGGCATAATTACAGGATAGTTGGTACGCGACGAATTTACGCATATTATTGAAAATGGTTCGGCCTTCTGCTACTGCGGCGACAATCGTCGAGAAATTATCATCTTTCAGCGTAAGGTCTGCAACTGCACGAGAGACATCTGTGCCAGCCTTGCCCATTGCGACCCCAATATGTGAGGCTTTAAGGGCAGGAGCATCATTCACACCGTCACCGGTCATCGTTACTATTTCGCCATTGCGCTTTAATGCCGAGATGATACGCAGTTTATGTTCTGGACGTACGCGCGCAAAGATCGTCGTTTCTTGTACTCGTGTTACGAGCTCTTCGTCCGTTAAATCATCGAGTTGTGAACCAACGAGAATTGTTTGTGCTAAGCCAATTTGCCTTGCAATAGAGAGGGCTGTTTCTTTATTATCGCCAGTGATCATCTTTACCATGATTCCGGCTTGCGCACATGTTTTGAGGGCTTGAGCAACTTCCTCGCGAGGAGGGTCTTCCATAGCGGCAAGGCCAATAAAAACACATTTCTCCTCGAAATTTTCTTTTGATAGGGATGAAGGGATTTCTTTATAGGCAAGTGCTAATGTACGGAAAGCACCCTCGTTGAAGGTGCGTGTAATATCAAGAATGTGTGCTTTATCTTTTGAGGTAAGAGGGACCACTCCTTCTGCTTTTGCGATAGCATTACACCGTGTAAGCACTATTTCCGGAGCACCTTTAGTAAAAACATAATCCTCCCCTTTAACGGTTGCTAAAACAGACATCATTTTGCGTTCTGAATTGAAAGGAATCTCTGTTTTTCTCTGTGGATCAAGATGCTCAACTGAGAAGCCGCCTTTTGCAGCCATTACTAAAAGAGCAACTTCTGTCGGGGTGCCGAGTGTTGAAAAATCACTGCCCGTGCCTGTATGGGTTATTGAAGCATCGTTGCACGCAACAGCCGTCTTACAGAGCATTTCCAAAGCATGATTAGATGATGGATTGATATTTTTACCATTTAGGGAGAATGCGCCGTCTGCGCTGTAACCTGAGCCGCCTACTTCGTAGATAGCACCTGCGGCATATACTTTTTTTACCGTCATCTCGCCTTTGGTTATTGTGCCTGTTTTATCAGAGCAAATTACCGTTGTTTCACCTAAGGTTTCGATAATGGATATACGATTAACGATAGCATTTTTCTTAGCCATGCGATAAGCCCCTGAGGAAAGAGTTGTGATTAGCACCACTGGCAGGCCCTCAGGAAATGCAGATACAGAAAGGGCAATGACGATGATGAGTGCTTCAACGAAGACTTCATTTGTTATGGGGGTATTCCTAAGCAGGAAGACCATTCCTGTCAGGAGTGAAAATATAATTGCAACAGACGCCATATACTTTGCAATACGATTGAGCTTTTTTTGCAAAGGAAGCTCTTTTTCCTCGGTTGAGATAAGATTAGCGATTTGACCAAATTTGGTAGTCATGCCGGTATTAACCACTCGAGCAATTGCCCTTCCATTCACGATAAACGTGCCCATGTAGAGTTGTGCTTCGGGCGCTCTATCTTGCGCATGTTGTGCGGGTCGCTTGGTTACTTCTCCTGATTCTCCGGTAAGAATGGCTTCATTCATACGTAGTTCAATTCCTTCGAGAAGGAGGCAATCTGCAGGAATGCGCTCGCCATTTCGCAGTATAACGATATCTCCTGGAACAAGCTCGCTTGAGGGTACTTCTTTTTGCCGCCCATCGCGAATAACAATCGAAAGCGGCGTGATCATCCTTCTCAGGGAGGCTACCGCCTGTTCTGCGCGATACTCCTGAATAAAGCCAAGGATAATAACGAGGCTGATGACTGCAACAATGGTATAGGCCGTTACTGACTTACCGACGCCGAAAGAAAGAATTGCTGCCACGGCAAGCAGATAAATAATAAAGTTATTCTTTATTTGCCTTAGAAGTACCTTCCATGGTGCTATTCTTCCCACTTCCTTAAGCTCGTTAAGCCCATAGTGAGCACGCCTTTGCTGTATCTCTTGCTCGGTTAACCCTTTTTGTTCCATCTCTTTGTAATTCATTTTAATATGGCATGACGTTTATATACTATCATACTCATTTTAGCTCGAGGTGAGCATGAGCGTCTTCAAAGCGAATGATATTCGCGCAATCTATGGTACTGATCTGACTGACGCGCTCGCGTACCGTATTGGGAAGGCAGCAGGGTTATTTTTTAAGTCACGTGAGGTTGTTGTTGGACGTGATATGCGGATCTCATCGCCTGTCTTAAGCGAAGCGTTGATTCAAGGGTTGCGAGACTCGGGCGTTGGTGTACTTGATTTGGGAGTGGTCGATACTCCGTGTTTATATTTTGCTACGGGATACTTGAAGATTCCTGGTGTGATGGTCACGGCCTCGCATAATCCTGCAGAGTGGAATGGATTTTACTTATGTAGGAAAGATGCTGCCGTGGTTGGCATGAACAATGGGCTTGCCCAAGTTGAAAAAATGACGTGGGAGAAGCGCACACTAGCCATTAGTAAAGCAATCGGCTCCTATCGAAAGCTTGATCTGACGAAACGTTATCTCGAGCATCTTAAGAAATTTGTACGTAGCTCGATAGAAGGCGTGCATGTTGTCATTGATCCCGGAAATGGTATGGGTGCATGGATCGCTCCGCTTGTTTTTGATGAGCTTAAGATCAAGTATACCCTTATCAATGGCAAGCTTGATGGATCTTTTCCGAATCACGAACCGAATACTGCAGTCTATGAAAATTTGAAACAGCTCGGCAGGGACGTTGTTCGAAAGAAGGCTGACTTTGGCATTGTATTTGATGGCGACGCGGATAGGGCGGCATTTGTTGATGAACAAGGCAGGCCGATTGAAGGCTCGCTTGC
>CAYHLN010000005.1:0-27132 GCA_964357505.1 Candidatus Woesearchaeota archaeon
AAGTAAAATTTTGCCTTTTTTGAAAAGGCTTGTTTGTTCTGATGCGGGCTTCAAGATCTCTTCAAGCTTGGTTCTATTGCGTAGGTCTGATGAGTTGAGTTCAAAGATTTCAAGGTTGTTCTCTTTTGCTGCTGCGATAGCAAGCGTTGTCTTACCTGTTCCTGGCGGGCCATAGAGCAAGAGCGCTTTTTTCTTAGGAAACTCCAAGAGGAATTGTTTTACTTCCGCTACTGCTTTTTCCTGACCAATGATATCTTTGAAGCTCGATGGTCTATATTTTTCAGAGAGTGCGGCGTGCTTCATGGTATACCTCTTCAATGACGTATAATCCGCGAGTCACTACTTTATCGCTCTTTCTTCCTATTGCTGATAAGTAGGTTCTATCACTGGTCACGCTATACTCGACGATACGCACCCTCCCAATCGGTTTTGAGCGTGTTGTTCCATCAGTAACGAGAAGATCTATACTTTTTCCTAGAGGAAACACACGATGACCGCTTTTTACGAACTGATGGCGCGTACTTCGAATTAATTCTTTCGGAATTCGTTCATGTTCAGACGGCGTTTGGGCTTCAGGTGCTCGTAGGGCTAACTCTGAATTAAACTCGACTTGGAGACCCATGTTACTTCCCTCTACCGGCTAAGACAAATGATGCCAGGAGTGATTCAAGCTGAATGAACTCGTCGCTACCTTCTACCAGGCGGAATTCGATCTCGCCTGTTTTTTCTGTGAGCTTGACTTTGATCTCGGGCTCGATCTGGAGATTCCATATTTCTTTCTGAATTGCTTTAATGATATCGGTTCCTGAGACGCTTTCCTTTAGCATGCTTTCCAGGAGCTTTTCGCGGGCATTCAGGAAGTCGCCTGCGAGACAATAGTCTAGAATTACTTTTACTTGTGTCGGCTTGTGTGAGGCGCTAATGATGTGGATCATTTCTGCTGTCACATCGGGGGAGACTGATGCGGTCGCCTGGAGCAGATTGATCGCACGGCGGCAGTCACCTTCGCTTGCTTCATATAATGCTTCAGCTGCTTCATCAGTTATCTTCAGCTTCTCTTTTTCTGCAATGCGCTTGATGACGTGCGTTACTTCTTTCTTCTCTAGTAGCTTGAAACGGAAGACAACACAACGTGATTGAATGGGATCGATGAGCTTGCTTGAATAATTACAAGATAAGATGAAGCGACAGGTGTTCGTATAATTTTCCATTGTTCTTCTCAGAGCTTGCTGGGCTTCCCTGGTAAGGGCGTCCGCTTCATCTAAGAAAATAACTTTGAATGGCACTTCACCGAGTGCTTTGGTACGTGCGAAGTCTTTTACTTTCTGACGTACGACATCAATACCGCGCTCGTCAGAGGCGTTTAATTCAAGGTAGTTATCTTTCCAGGTTTCTTTGTATAACTCCTTGACGATAATGAGCGCGAGCGTTGACTTGCCAGTACCTGCGGGGCCTGCGAACAACAAGTGCGGGATATTCATGGCCTGTACGAGGGAGCGTACACGCTTCAGAATCTCCTGTTGACCAACCACCTCTACGAATGTGCTTGGACGAAATTTTTCCGTCCAGATTTCACTCTGGCTCATGCTTGAATTTGAGTAGGGGTTTTTATAAAGATTTAGGTGGTGTGAGAAAGAATACTGCTCAGTATAGGATTCTTATGCAGCTCGCTCTCTATGTAGTCTGCGTTTACGTTTTTCTTTTTTAAGGCGCTTGCGTTGCCACTTCCATCGCATTTGACCTTTCTTCTTCCAACGTCGTGAGGATCGCTTCATAACTGATTGAGCTAAAGGGGGTTTTTAAAGATTCCTAGCTTTGGTTTCTTTAGTAGAGGGCATAACAAATAAGGGCGCCGAGCGCAGCCACTTGGGTAAGTGTTCTTGCTGGTTACAGATGGTGCGGGTTTTGTCCTTGTCAAATAAGCTTAGCTAAATTGGCTTAACTTGATGCGTTCTATTTCATCTTTGAATTTGTTGGCTTTTTCTGTGCCTAGGAGCGTTTCGTAGAGTTGCATCTTGGAATTGATTGCTTTTCCCAGGCTGCCCGCTTCTTTGATTAAGAGGGCGATTTCAGCATCGGCTAAAGAGGGTCTCTTGAGCACACGCCAGCCGCGAATATGCTTGCCTTGTGTAGCTCCATCGTGTGCAAGAGCCTTGCGTAGATTTTCCTTGTCGAGTAACTCTTCGTAGCTGAGTGAGTTGAGAAGCGTTTTTGACTTGCGCAAGTCTAGCTTGGTGTAATCTTTAATGACGAGGTCTGTTTCTTGCTGCACGCCGGTGAGGATCTCTTTAAGGCGAACTTTCATCATTGTACCTTCCTTACCGAGTTCAATAAAGAGGCGCTGCATGTCATCTGCGATTTTCTGGATCATGCTTCCCTTTTGGACGACATCAAGGGCTTGGGGCAAATCGTGATAGTTTTGTAGCTCTGCTCGGTCTAGACGTTCTACATGCTGGTCAAAGAGCTCACGTTGCTTGTCTAGGAGTTGGATGTGCTCGTTCGCCTTTCTCAGGAGCTCGTTGCTATCAAGCAAGGGATGCTTCTTATTTTTATAATAGACCGAGATTTCATTGCGTCTTTCTGAGACTGCTATGACGAGCGTGCCTGCCATCTTTGCTGTACGCTCGGCGGCTTTATGTCGCGTACCTGTTTCGTTGGTAGGGATCTTGCTGTCCGGCGTTAAGAGGACGTTGGCTTGGAGAATACGCTTCATTTCTTTCGAAAGAATAATGCCTCCATCCATCTTGGATAGCTCCATCATGCGTTGGGGTGTGAACTTACAGTTGAGTTTAAAACCGCCATCAACGATTGGCAGGGTAAGTTCGTTTTCTACCACGATTAAGGCGCCTTTTCCAACCCGAACAATGCCGTCTAAGGCGGTACGGAATTGTGTTCCTGGAGCTACCAGGCGCAAGAGTGAGAGGAATTCTTCTTCTGTCGCTTTTCCATTATTATGGGGGATTTCAACAATGGTCTGCTGAAATTCTTTTTTGTCCTCCATAGAATTAAAGAAAATGCTTTCTATATAAATCTTTATTGAAAGGCTTTTTTATCGACGAGAATTAGGGATTGTTGTACTGATTGCTGCTTTTCTTTCCTCACGTAGTAAAATACCACGCCCACTATGGCTATGAATGCAATGATGAAAACAACGATCATTCTGTTTTTTGAAAAGAAGGCTCTGATTGCCGGAGAGAAACGTGAGGTTTCTCCTTCTATTGCGTTGCCTGTAATTGAGCTCGTTGTTAGCTCTTGACAGGCTTCACTTGACGGCGGTATGCTATCGCTGCAGGCGTTCAGATCTGTGCACTCTAGTGCTTGGCGAGTTCCATTGGTGCACGCTGTCCAGGTGCAATTCCAGTCTGGCGTGCAGGCTAGATCAGCAAGTGCGGCAAGTGCATCGGCTTGCTGGTCGGTAATTGTTGAGGAAGGAGTTGTTGTTTGTGTGCTTGAGCTGCTACTGGAGCTGCTCGAGCTATTTGAGCCGGACGTGGTGTTTGTTATGGTTGTTGTGGTAAGAGGGCGTACATGAAGTGTGAATGAGTCGTTTGCTTCATTAGCATTTTCATCAATAATTGTGATGTTGATCGAGTAATTTGATACGCTTAGGGTGCTGCTATTCGTTAGCCAACCTGACGTGTTGAGCGTTAGTGGTGTGGCTGCTTGCATTGAGTAATTGAGCGGAGATAGATCAGAGGCATTCACTTGATAGGCGAGCGTTTGATTTACGTAGATTGTAGCGTTTGTAAGGGTAAGTGCGGGAGCAATTATGTCAAGGCAGCCACGATTATTGCCTTCGTCTATCCAGGAGCCGGTGATGCAGCTCGCATTGGCCGTGGCTGTTGAGTTGCTTATTGTAAGCGTTGTGCCATCACTAATTACAATCGGATCAACGATGCCTGAGAACGAGCAGTTCGTAATGCTGACATTGGTTTGATTTTCTGTAAGTGCGAGGCCGATTGTTGTATCGGGAAGCGCACCCGTGATGCTGTAGCCTTGACAGTTCAACAGCACGTTGGAAGTATTAATGATTAAGACTGTACCGCTGGAGCAGCTGAGAGAATTATTAAGCTCCCAGACGCCTGATTCATTAAGAATCATATTGCATGAGCCTTCGAAAATAGTAAAACCGGTAAATGATCTATCTTGAACCGTAAGGAGGAAAAGTCCGGCTACTATAAGGGTAAAGACAAGAACCTCAACCACTTTTCTATCCATGCATTTTTATCAGCGTTGTCTTATTTAAGGTTATCTTTCTCACTCTAGCGTTGCCGTTGGTTAATCGTGCGTATCGAGATTGAATACTGCGCCGCTTCCACGTAGAGCATTGGTAACTTCATCAGCCATGGACAACACTTGTTCTTTTGTAGGTTGCTTTTCCCAGGGAAAGATAAAATCGACAGATCCGAAGGTTGTCTCAAAGCCGAGCGCTTCAAGCTTTTGTGCAACATCGCTTGGCTTAATATTTTCAGAGCCATAGTACATGACAAGATACGTTTTCCAGTTCATAGTATATGTCAGCTATCCAAGTATATAATCATTTATGTTGTTCAGAATGCTGACGTTTTATTCTGCTTCTTTCCATAAGATATCAAAGTATTTTTTATATGATGAGGCTATTTGCTTGTCATGTATTTGCGTTGCAAGTGGTTTTTCTGACCAGACAATGATTGCTACTTTATCCCCATAGATGAGTGTTTCTGTTAGAGAATCAAATTTTTTGGGTAAGAACTTTATTTTAGTTACATTGCTTTTGATGTTTTTGCTCCATTCTCTCAATTCTTCATTAAAGATCATTTTAATGCTTATACCATTTCTTTCTCTCTTCGCATTATAAATCTCCCAAAAAGAGGGAGTCATAATATCGATAGAAGATTGGGGGGCTCCAAACACGTAATATTCTTTTATACCCTCAAGTGTGTCTTTCATCAGTGCTTTTATTCCATTTACCCCTCTGAAAACCGTTGCCTCCTGGGCATTTTTCTGTTCTAATGGCATTTTTGATATTTCTTCTACGACAAGAGACGCGGCATGTTTCTTCTCGTCTAATGCTTTCTGTTCTCTTTCAATCATCTCTACAATACTATCCGCGGGTCGCGCCCGAAATATCTTTTTCTTGCCTTCCAGGACGTACGAGACAAGGCCTTTGTCAATGAGTTTTTCGATATTATCGTAGATAATATTTCTATGAAATCCGCTTTCTTTGATGAGCTCTCCTGCTGAAGATGATCCTTTCCTGAGTAATATAATGTAGACTTTGGCTTCGTTAGCGTTTAAGCCTATTTTGATCAGCGACGTGTAGTCCATATCATTATGGTCTTTTGTCGCTTATAAATATTGTCATCATACTATGTGACAACTTAGCTTCTTATAGTATCTTCTGGGGAAATTTTTATGAAAACACTTCAGTGGAACGCCCAAGATGCAGATCACTACTCTGCATACGATAGCTCTGAACGCGTAGTTATTCATCCAGAGATGACCAAACTTTTTGGGGAAGTACGGGGAAAGCATATTGCAGATTATGGATGCGGCGAGGGAGATCTGCTTAGAGAGCTCTCAGAACAGGGGGCACATACCTATGGCTATGATATCTCAGCAGCGATGATTGATAAAGCGCGAGAAAGGTCCAGGGGGAGCACGCTCGAAACTATCACGAGTGGACAGATCCCTTTGCCCGAAGCTCACTTAGATGCGGTCTTCAGCAATCTTGTTCTGATGATGTGCCCCTCACTTAATGAGATAAGAGGTATTTTTCGAGAAATACATCGTGTTTTAAAGAAAGATGGCGCGTTGATTTATTGTATTACGCATCCCGCGTTTGTTGATAGGGCTTTTACTACGTACCGTAACATTTTTGATGGAGGAATGAGCTATCTCCAGGAAGGCCAGAAGCATCAGTTTGTACTGCGCAAACAGGATGGAGAAGAAATTACTGATAGTTCATTTATTGACTATCATTATCCAATCTCGGCTTATCTTAATCTGTTGCCTGAGACGAGCTTCTCTTTTGAAGGAATGAAGGAAATCATGCTTCCCGGTAATAGCTTGCCAGGGTACTTGATTGTTAAGGGTGTGAAGAAGTAGCTTTAGTGTTATTGGTTCTTATGTTGCATTTTATGTGGCCTATACGGGCATCAAATACCGAGATTTCAAAGATGTCTTTCCTGACCCTGCTTGATAGATTTATAAATCAGTTTTCACGCGAGCCTTCATGAATAACGCTGTTGATTATGCTTCAAAAATTGTCAGACCGGTGTTAGTTACACTTTCAGGAAGCCCGGGAAGTGGTAAGAGTACGGCGGCTAAAATAGTTTGCGAGATCCTTGGGGGAGAACGTATTTACGTGGGTCAGATCCGTAGGGACATGGCACGAAATGCTGGCATGACTATCGAGCAATTTAATGAGTATGCGCTTGAGCATCCTGAAACAGACGTTAATGTTGATAAAGAAGTAGCTGCTCGCGCACGACACTTATATGCAGCAGGAAAGAGTGTCATTGTAGAAGGGAGAACACAATTTCACTTCTTGCCCGAGTCGGTTAAGGTTTACATATGTACAGAGGTAGCGGAAGCCGCGAGGCGTATTTTGGAAGATCTAAAGGAGCAGGCTTTACATGATAGAAATGAAACGCCCGTTGATACCTTAGAGGAAATGATGGAAAAAGTTCGTAGGCGTGAAGAAAACGATGCCGAGCGATATCTGAAATTCTACGGGGTTGATCATCGAGATCAGAGCAAGTATGATTGCGTCATTGATTCTACGAGGCTTTCAAAAGAAGCCGTCGTTGATCACGTGTTACGATTTATTTACGAACTTCAGCAAAAAATTAGTGATACATAATTAATGCACAACAGGAATCCCTGATTCTGAGCTTTTTCACATTATGAAATAATCTCTGGGGTCTCTTTCTGATATTACTGCCTTCATCCTAACTTTATAATATCCCTGCTCTAATGGTTCTGAAATCCAAAACTTTCTTATTCCTTTTAGATCTGTGCATTCGTGTCTTATTCCTGGAACTGTACCTTGGAATATTGCAAACTGCTCTCCTTCAAAGTCTGTTTCGCTAAAAACTCCGTCTATATACTTAAGACCTCTTGATTCCTTAGCTATTCTTCTAAAAATTCTTTTAAAATTGCCTCTATTTAACTGATCTAATTTTTTTAGAGATTCTCTCTCAAATCTTTTGAATATGTCCTCTTGCTCGCTTGCCTGAGCATATGCTACTAAATAGTTCATAGCTGTTCCACTTAAATCTTTTCGTTTTGCCATAGATTTACTCAAATCAGGGTCTATATAAGATCTCTCTCCCCCTAGGTGAGTTGAAGATAGGAAGGTTTAAGAGGCCTATTTCTCTTAAGGCGTATGGAAGATTACGCGTTGCTTAGAAAGATAGGCTTAACAGAGGGGGAAGCTAAGGTCTACCTAAGCTTGATCGAGCTAGGCACTACTACTGTAGGGCCAATAATCGATAAAGCAGAAATTTCTAGTTCAAAGGTTTATATCATTTTAGAAAAATTGGTTCAAAAGGGGCTTGTAAGCTATATTACTAAGAATAAAACGAAACATTATCAAGCGGCAAACCCAACGAAATTAGTAGACTTTGTAGAGCGAAAAGAAAAAGAGATTTTGCAAACCAAAAAAGAGACTATAGGCCTAGCAAATGAGCTTAAGAATAAAACTTTTTCTAAGCAGAAAGAAAGCGCCTCCATTTATAGAGGTTATGAAGGTCTAAAGACGGCATGGGGAGATGCTATTGAAGCTATGCCTACTGGAGGAACTTACTATTTTTTCTCCTTTGGTTATGGAGGCGACATCTCTTTACAAAGCTTTTTCAGGAATATGGCCTCTGCCTTAAAGAACAAACGAGTAAAAATAAAAGGTTTGGCAAATAAAAGGGAAAAGGCGCTTTACAAGAAATTTTATTCAAAAATAGGATATGACATGAGGTATACTGATTTTGAACTTCCTGCAGACACGACTATTGCTGGAGAAAATATTTTAATTTTGTCATGGGATAAAAAGGAACCGATAGTCTATAATATTAAAAGTGCGACTTTGTCAAGAACTTATCAGCATTTTCTAGATCAACTTTGGGAAGCTGCGGAAAAATAGAACCATTGGGTTTCGCTTATTTCTTGGCAAGCTTCCATAATTCTTCAAAGTAGCGCTTCTGATTTTCAGCCATTTCTTTGCTTCCAATGACTACCGCGAAAGGCTCCTTTGTCCAACTCTGTAAAACAACTTTATCACCATAGATTACCGTTGCAGTAGGAGATTCCAGCTCAATTGGCATGAATCTATAATGGGTGTGTGATAATGTTGTTTTAATGTTTTTGACTTTCTCACGCGCTTGCTTTGTGTTATTGTAGATAACTCTCATTATTACCCCCTGTTTTATTCTCTTTTTATGCCACTCGTCCATAAATGCTGGAATTATTTCATACGAAGAGCGTGAACTGCCATAGCCGAGGAATTCCTTAACATTGGCTCGCAGGATATTGTCCATTACAGATTTCATACCTTCTTTTCCTTCATATATCTCGACTTTGGGTCTTTTTATGCCAGTGTTTTTTTGTAAGCTTTCTAATGGGGGTAAAATGCTTGCTATTGCCTTTTTCTTTTCATCTATAATTCGTGTTAATTCATGAGGATCTGAAGCCGCAAAATGTTTCTTGTTGTTCTTTATAGTATAAGACGCCAAGCCGGCTTCAATAAGTCGCTCAAGCAAATCATAGACAAGCGTTCGAGGAAGGTTGCTTTTTATCGCAATATCGCTCGCTGTTGCTTCGCCGAGTTCAAGAGAAGCGAGGTATACTTTCGCTTCTTTTTCAGATAAGCCGAATTTCTTTAGCTCTTCAATCATGTAGTAAATAATTTACGGCAACTATTTAAATATTGGTTTGTGGCGGGTCTCTTATGAAAAAATCTACATTTAGACCTGCACAATGGAATCTTAGCAAGCCTAGAAAAGATGAAGATTTGCAAGATGTTAAGCATTTTGTCCAGCGGGAGTCTTATTTACGATTAGATGGTTCTGGTGAAAATCATCCATCTGGAATAAAAAAGATCTTTGGCTTATTAGATGAAGGTTTTAGAACCACGAAAGTTTGGGATAGTTCTCAAATAGATAGGAATCCTGACAAGTATTATCTCTTTACTTATAAAAAAGATCTCCCATGCAAACCAATTGCAATGCCTGACAATTCAGAGCATCAGTGTCTTCATTCTCGCTTTCATATTATCTCTCGGGAAGCTCCTTATATGTGGTTCACTATGCGCGCCCGTGGTGAATATGACTATGGGGCTCTTGATAAAGAAGGTCGATTTCCGAGAGGATATCCTTATCTTACCTTTTCTGCGGGAACCTGTGAAGACGTAAGTGCAAATATTAACGATGGGCCTCCATTTTATGAGCATCGAATAAGAGATGTTACCATTTCAGATAATCGTATGGGTCGTATTCTGCTGGAAGCGGGGCACCCTATCCATTTTGAAGCTTTGTACCCCCTCTTATATCCTTATTTTGGAGAGCGTATGATGGATCAATCATTTTTTAGATATTCTTTTACTTATTTAGTTTGGACTGCAAATTGTTTATCTCAATATATGGCTGAAATGTTTAGAAATAAGTAAGTTATCTCATCTCGACAATCCTTATAAATCCCACGCGTCTATAGTTGATTGTACAAAAGTTGTATATTCAAGAAACCGTCAAAATCGCATAATAGGATCATGCCCCTGCCGAACCTAGACCGTTTTTGTTCGCATGCTTCCATAAATAATCAAAATATGACTTGAATCCTTTGGAGACTTCTTTATTCATTATTTCATAACAAATCGTGCTTGGTTCAAAGGTGAATATCCCTACAGTGTCTTTAGCGATCCAGATTACTGAAGGGGTTTCAATAGACTGCTCAAGATATCGCGCTTCTGTTAATTTTAGATCCATTCTCTGTTTTAAAAAATCTCTGGCCTCATAGAGGTATAGCAATTTTATGGAAATGCCTCTTTTTATCCTCAATTTATGAAATTCCTGAAAGTACCCTTCCAATAATTCGTTAGCTATCGTGGGAATGCCGAGTACCTCTATAAAATCTCCCTTCGATAAGGTATTAAGCATTTTATTATGAAAAACTTTTATCCCTTTGATACCCTCATAAACATTGTTGCTAGACTCTTCTCTTTTATTTTCTCCTAAAGATTCTAGATCTTTTATGATGCTAGAAGCATTATCTTTTTCTTCTCTTAATTTACTTTCTTTTTCTTCTATGAGGTTTAAAATTTCCTTAGGTGGATTGGCGCTAAATATTTTTTTAAAGTCTTTAGTAGTGTGGTGTACAAGTCCTTTAAAGATTAACCTTTCTAAGCTATCATAAGTCTTAGATCTGTGAATGCCTGCTTCCTTGGAAATTTTTGTAGCCGAACGGGGGCCTGTTTTTAAAAGTGAAATGTACACTTTTATTTCGTTATCTGTTAAACCGATCTCTCTAAGAATCCCTATGTTCATGAACTCTTTGGAAATTGAAGATATATAAACGTTGTCCCTTATCGGGGCAACAATAGTTTAAATAATACCCTCTTATGTAACTACTATGGAAGAACGAATAAAAGAAGAATATGATGCAATTATAGTAGGAGGCGGGCCTGCCGGAACAACTACGGCTACTCTTTTAGCTAAAAGAGGATATCAGGTGTTGTTAGTAGATAGCTCAAGAAAGAAAACACGTTTTAAGAGTACTGTAAATGAGAAATCTCTGGAGGGCGGGGAAATTGGGGAGTCTCTAATTCCTTACTGCAACGAAATTTTG
The DNA here is from genome assembly GCA_964357505.1 of Candidatus Woesearchaeota archaeon. GTDB lineage: Archaea > Nanobdellota > Nanobdellia > Pacearchaeales > GW2011-AR1 > JBBSZK01. Next base: position 10,816 of record CAYHLN010000005.1, read on the forward strand.
GATGAGGTGGGTGTGTGGGAATCGATGAGGGAGGATTATAAACATAAGGGAGGCTTACTCTTTCCTAATCCGGATGGGGCTATCGACTCAGAGGTAAATTTTGAGAGAAACTTTTCAAACCCGATTAAAAAATTTACATTACAAGTCCATCGTCCAGACTTTGATAAAAGGTTAAGGGTGCATGCACAAAATAACGGGGTTACTCTTCTGGAAGATAGAGTGCAGGATTTTTTATGGGATGGGACAAGGATCTATGGAATAGGCACTAACAATGAAAAATATTTATCCCGGTTCGTTGTTGATGCTTCTGGAACTGGAAGGTTAGCTGCGAAGCAATTTGGGTGGATAGAAAAAGATGAGGCGGTAAGAGCGGCCCTATTTGGACACCTTACACACACAACCTCCGATGCGGGCAAAGAAGGATACACGGCCATCGGGTTTCACCCAAAGAGTAGGGTCTGGTCGTGGTTCATACCACTTTCAGGGGAGATTGCGAGCGTGGGATTGGTTGCTCCTAAGACAAAGATAGGGGAAATCAGGAAGAACCCTGATAGATGGCGTGCTGAACTCTATCAAAATAAATGGTTTTACAACCATTTAAGGAATGCTGAATTAAGGGGCAATGAAATAATTGCTTGTCCCTTCAACGGTTATAAATGTAATTATGCAGCTGCTCCCGGTTTAGTTTTGGTTGGAGATGCTTTATATTTTAACAATCCTATTTTCTCAACAGGTGTTCAAATAGCATTATCTAGTGGGAAATTTTGCGCAGATTTAATTGATAGGGCACTTAAGGGTAATTCTGAAAGTCAAGAGCTGCATTCTTATGCGGAAACTGTGACACGGGGATTAACAGCATTTGATAGAATTATAAGGGCATTTCATGACTCTCACTACGATCATAGAAACATGCGCAATCAACCAGGATTTCGTGAACATCTTAATGAACTTCTTGCAGGAAACGCTTTTGACAGAGATTACAAGGAGTTATATGAGGTTTTAGAGGCTAATGGGGTTGCACTTTCTGAGGGGGCAACGTTTGGGGTGTGGGGCCCTAAATGAAGACTCTAACACAGGATAAATTGGAGAAAAAATACGGCCCACTACAGGTAGACCTCTTGAAAGACAAATCTATGAGGGCGTGTCATTTAAGAGATTCACAGAACATTTCAAGAATGTTAGCTATTACTATTTATCCGAAAAATAGGAATAGTTTCCCCGAGGTTGATGAAGAAATAGAAAGTGGCTCCCCTATTGGACGAACGTTTATTAAATACGGTTATAAAATTAAAAAAGAAATAAGTAATGATTGTATTGTGAAGATTTCAAACAGTCTAAAAAATGAATTTCAGACAAAAAAAGAAATTGCACAAATGAAGATGTATGACCTATATGTGCAGTACAAAGATTCTCCTTTTTTACTCTATGCAACCATAATTGAAATTTACATTCCATGAATCTGCCACGATAACATCATACCCTTACCGCAATCTGACTTACTGAACGAACCTCATGGGGAGCAGTCATACCTACTTTTTTATAGGGTACTATCTTGTTTATATTATGAAACTGAGTGGTAAAACTGTCTTAATAACCGGCGGAAGTTCTGGAATCGGCAAGGCAATAGCAGAATTGTTGATAGAGAACGGTGCAACAATTATCGTATTTGGAATAGAAAAGCCGCCCTACTCGTGCGAATTTTACAAAGTTGACATAAGCAAGGAGGAACAAATAAAGAAGTCCCTCGCCCATGTAGAACGTTTTGATGTTCTTATTAATAACGCGGGCATCGCACAGGTTGCCAATTTAGAACAAACCTCAACGGAGTTGCTCAATAAAATAATTGACACGAATGTGAAGGGAACCTTTTGGATGTGCAAGCACGCTTCGTCCAAGATAGGAACCGGGGGATTAATAATTAATATTGCTTCAATTGCAGGTTTAAGGGGCTTTCAAGGCCTCTCGGCCTATAATGCAAGTAAAGCCGCAGTTATTTCGCTTACAAAAACGTTCATGAATGAACTTGCCCCAAAGATAAGAGTAAATTGTATTGCTCCAGGTATAATTGATACTCCTATTTGGGAGAAAATGTATGGAAAAAAGGCACGAGAGACATTAAATGAAATGGCAGAATCTGTCCCTGTTAAACGAGCCGGAAGACCGGAAGAGATAGCACATGCAGCACAATTTCTCATAGAGAACGAGTATGTAAATGGAGCATTAATTGTAGTTGATGGCGGAGAAAGCGAGAGTGTCGGGTCTTAAAGCGCTCCACCGTGATATTCTAATTTATAGATTTCTTTCTTCTTGAATTTGATAATTTCAGTTCCCTTAAAAAGGTTTATTGTACCGGAAACAGTATTCATATATTCAAAGTCATCCTCTTGGAAGATAGGGGGGCCTCTAAACGGGGCGCCTTCAGTAAGTAAGCTCATTGCCTTTCTTAGAAATCCATAGACTGTCTCGCTATCCATGTCTTCTGAAATACCATGGGCGTAATAATTCATCATCCATACTGCCTCGCCATTGTGCCATACAACTTCCTCGCCTCCAAATGGTTTAGGGTCGCGAGCGCGGTACCTATCTCGATACCTGTAGCCTTCTTCCTCATAAGTAAATTCTTCAAAACCATCATTCAGTTTTTTAGGAGGTTTTCCACTGGCATACGTAGCCTTTTTTGCCTTAACCAAAAATTGTATTAAATTCATATTCTCCGTGGTATGAAAGAGGTTATAATTTTAACTATTTAATCGTGGTAGAGGTATACCTCTCTTCAGGCATTAGACAATTCGCTTTTTATGCACGGCTAAATATCTTCTGAGAAAATAAGCAAGAAAGCCTTCTTCGTCTTTGTGGAATGCCTTGTAATATGGCTTTCTCTTTTTGTATTCTATTATTAGCATAGGATAGTCGGCGTGCCAGAGGATATGATTCATTAACAGCCTACCAACACGACCATTTCCATCTCCAAAAGGATGAATTTTTTCGAATTTGTAATGCGCCTTAGCTGATAATTCAACTGAGTTTGACTTTGAATTTTCTATGAATTTTATCAATTCGCTTATTGATTTCTCTATATCTTGCCAGTCTGGCGCAAGATAGGTGCCAACACGAACTAAATGGTCTCTAAATTTTCCTGCAATATCTGATTTTGTTTCTTGGAATATTTCTCTGTGCCATTCCAACAACAAGCTTTTGGATATTCTTTCTTTATTTTTTAACATTTGAAGGAATACTTTACTATGTGCTTCGGTTTCTTTTACATCTCTTAGGGGCTTGTTAGGGGCTACTTTATCATGGATGATCTCTCGTGTTTCTTCTAAAGTAATAGTTGAGCCTTCGATTGCGTTAGTGTTATACGTGAAGGCTATTGCGATTTCTTCTAGTTCTTTTTCTTTTACGCTGGGGGGGAGACTTTTCCATTCTGCTTGAAAATGCTTTTTTATCTTTTCTAATTTTTGATAGATGTCTTCTTTTAGTTCTATTTTTAACTGGCTAGTAATTTCATCAATATTTTTAGGTATTTCAGTACCAATGTATTTTTCTTTAGTTATCACCTTGCTTTTTTTTCTAAATGAATGCTGCATATAGAAATATTCTTTCTGGCCCTTTTTCCTTTTAAGAATTCTCATATAATGAGTACCATTACTTTATATTTAAATATTTGCTTTCTGTAATAATTGTAATGGTATGCCCCTGCCGATCCTAGACTGTTTTTGAGATTTTCACGGTATTTTACTAATCAACAAAAGGGAAATAATTGAGAGGTTTGATGCTGAAATTAGGGAAGAGAATAGGAAATTGGACGAGGAGTGAGCCTATTTGTAATATCTTCTTGCGTTTGATGCAGGGAATGTTGCTGGGCAGTCCCCTGATTGGCTGTAATAGACATCAAGAGTTGTGTCGTCAATGAGCTTGAAATATATAAAACCATTATTATCTGAACTTGATTTGATTTGATAGCAATGTTCTGTTGTGACTTCTGTTGGAGGTTTGTAAGTTGGGTTGTTTGAGTAAATTCTGTTGATCGCTATTGGGCCTATATTTCCTATTGATGTGGCTTCTTCATCGGCCATTAGTGATATGGGGCTTCCGTATTCCCCCTCTTTACGATCATCATAGATTGTTCCAACTATTTCTTTATCTAAGAACCACATTCCTGATATTGTGCCTGCTTTGTCTCTTGAGGCGGTTCCACAATCTTTTATATCAAATATTTTTCCTCCCGCCCCTCCAAGAAGGTTGTAATAAATTTGTTTTTTATCTGGCGTGTAATAATCATATGGACATACACCACTGATTAAATTTCTTGCCCTGTCTTCTGAGTATCTTTCTTGATTTATGAATTTGTTTATTATTTTTCTGTCTCTTACTACAAAGTCAAAACCTCCGACTGCCCCTGGTTTGTTCTCCTGGATGTAGTACCCTATTTTTTCTCCTGCTTTGAAATGAATTGAGGGTCTTATTTCATCTTCTGCGCTTGTTGTCTTGAGTGGTGTTAACTGACTCGAGATTGAATCAACTACCCCCTTAAGGTGCCCTAAAAGGACCTCTACGTCACATCCCGCGTCAAATTTTAATACATAATCTGCTAAAGTGTCTTGATTGGCGGAGGGGTTTGTGTAATGGGCTCCGGCTACTAAGTCCATATCGGTGGGTGCATAAACGGGTATTTCTTGTTCTTTGTATTCTTCTTTTATACTAATGTATGAACGTTCAACAATACTTTTTCCTCCGCCATGGACGACGCCTATTTGCCCGAGCTTTTGGACATATTTTGCTTCGATTAGATATTCTGTGAACATTATATCGCAGTTTTCGTTTTCTGTTTGTTCACTATCTTGGAGATTTTGCTGGAATGTGCTTGATTGTTGGTTTTCTTCTCCCCTATAATCTTTTTCTCTTGATATATTTATGAAGATAAATCCTATGATAATTATTGCTACAATTACCAAGATAAATATCAGACTCTTTTTCACCTTCTATCTAGTTATTTTAGGTATAAAAATGTATTTTGTTTAAGGATATTGTTTCTTGCTATCGGCTATCTCGATTCACTCTTCTACTTGGTCACAGGCTCGAAGACTCACTGCGGTTCGCTGAAATGCCCCTGCCGGGATTCGAACCCGGGTTTACGCCGTTCTCCACGGGCTCCAAGATGGAGCCCACGAATTTTTATGTGCCTGTCCAAAGATGGACTGAAGGTATTGTCTCAGCGACTTAACCTTCGGCGTTCGAGAGGGCATCGTCCTTGACCACTAGACTACAAGGGCATAGTGAGAGGAGCGGAGGGTGGTTTAAAAGAGTTATGGTATAGCCCCGCCAGGATTTGAACCTGGGTTTATGCCGCCAGAGGGCATCGTCCTTGACCACTAGACTACGGGGCTTTTATTGCATTTAATCTTCTTAGATGCTTAGGATTTGAGAAGCCGATCTCTTTTAAATATTTCTTTATCTCTTCTTGACGTGATAAATAAAAAGTTTTCTCTAGTATAATTTTTGACGGATTGAAACCTAATTGAATGAAAGACTTCCTTGCATCCTCAAGTAGAGTTTTATTATAATTTTTGAAGCTGATTCTCACTAGATTACTATCTCTTTTTGACATTGCATGCACGCACCCATCTGTGTCAATTAACCCTCTGAGGCAGGCCTTAAGAAATTCAGGATTTTTCTTGATCCATTCAGGAATAGTGACTTGGCTTTTGATTTTATTTCCTGCCTTGAATCCTTTGCTTTCCAAGAATTCTGTTAGTTTGCGTGAAGTCATGTTTAAAACAAACGCATTCGCCTTCTTCTCTTTCCAGCCCCCTACTTCAATTGTGAATAGTTTTTCTACTAAAGGCTTAATATAATTAACAAGGTGATCATAATCGTTTCTTGAATCTCCTACAATGCGTGCTTGATAGGTTCCGATTTTATACCCTCTTATTTTTGTTAGATTCCCGTCCCCAAGCATTATTCCGTAGAACTCTGCTAGTTCGTTTGAGTTTTCTGGTACTGTAATCTTCTTCGTGTAGCCTCCATTTGAACTTCTGCCGCCTTTGCTTTGACCCCAGTTATCTGGTGCTAGAGCGCTAATGCTTGTATCATAGTTAGACTCAGCTTTCACACATAGAAGGTCATATACTCTTTTTGGCAGAAATCTCTTTTCTTTTCGAAGCTCATTTGATAAATAATGCTGATTAAGCGCCACACTCGTGGCTAGTTCCTTCCAGGAAAGTTTTCCTTTAGCTCTCTCGATTAGTTCTTTTTGTTTTCCTTTCTGCATTTGTACTCTCATTATTCAATTAGGCCCTCTAACTATAAATACTCTTTGACCGCTGCACTATACCTAAGGAAATCTTTTTATAGAAGGCCGTGCTTGGAATATGGAGGTGTATGTATGAACTGGATCCTTATTGTTGTTGTTTTAGGACTAGTCGTGCTTTTCTTTAAGGCACATGAAGTTCGACATAGATTTTTTGCAATGGCCATCATCTTGCTCGTATTGTTCTTTTTAGTGACGTTTGCAAGCGTCGCGTTACAGCCGGGTGTGGATTTCAAGACGTTTGAAGGCGTTACTTCTGCAGGTAAGGTCTATTTGGCGTGGTTAGGCCATGCTTTTGGGAACGTGAAGAGCATTACGGGAAATGCGGTTGCGCTTGATTGGGCACCCAATGCTACCAATGTGACTCGACCATGATAAAGCTCATCTTGATTGTATTTGTTTTTTTAGTGCTGGGTGCCTTGTTTATTGTGAGCAATGATCGTCTGGCACTGGGCAAGGCTGAAAACCTGGCGCAGTTCAAACAGGACTACTATTTTTGGTTGTCTCATTTGTTTTCTAATAGTAAGGGTGTTGTCGGCTATGTAGTTCAGTCTGAGTGGTTGCCTTCTGAGAATCGTACGCTGCAGCCATAGGTACGTTTTTATAGCCTCGCTTTTTTCTGAGTGTAGGCCTCTATAGCTCAGCGGTAGAGCGCAACATTGGTAATGTTGAGGTCCCGAGTTCAAATCTCGGTAGAGGCTTGTTCACAAAAATGGAAAACTCGCAAATAATCAAGTTCTGGAGCGAATTATTTGGAAAGTATAAAGAATCTAAGAAATGTAATTTATTAGAAATTGGATGTGGACAAGGAGAATTGGGGCTAATTTTAAGCGGAAACGTGGTAAAAACGTACTATGGAATTGATCCGGATAAAGAAAGAATAAGGTATGCCAAAGATAAAGGAGAAGGAAAGAAAAATATAAATTATGAGGTAGGAAAAGCAGAGGAAATTCCCTTCAAGAAAAAGTTCGACATTTTATTTTATACTTTTTCTTGGCACTTTATTAAGAATTTTGACGATGCCATAAAGGAAGCATTACGAGTCTTGATTAAAGATGGAATATTAGTTATTCTTGAGCCAAATGAAAAAACTAATAGATGGAAAAGTCCAATCCTTACAAGAGGCAGACCTGAATTTTCAGAAATAGAACATAAGAAAAAACTTCAAGACTTAGAGCGAGCAAAAACAGCATTATATGCACAAAAAAGATTTGCTATTATTGAAGAGAGAGTGGGTGATGAAAACAAACCAAATATATGGATTTTAAAGAGAAGCATAGCAAAGTAAATAAACCCCTGTTATGGTTTTTGTGTCTTGCCAGTATTGGTATTTGAATAGAGTTTTTCCACTACCCCTGTATTGCGCCAAAATCTGTATTCTATCGTATTGAATTCGGTGCGTTCCTCTATTACTGCCGCGACCAGGTTGCTATTGCACGCGAGATAGGTTACGCGGTTATCTGTCTCCCGCGTATTTGGGTTCGTTGATTTAGAAGAAGCAATCATTTCATGGGAATCCATTTGAAAATGTGGATTCCCGGATAGCGTTTTACGAAGATGGTCTATTGTCTCTTTAAAAAACGCGTCGATTGATGGTTGTATTTCGTCTTGATCACCTGTGTTTACTATGCGCGTTTGAGGTGCCTGTTGCATGAGGGTGCGTGCGGGGAACGTGTTAAATAGTTTATTGTTCCCCAGTCTTACTCTTTTTACCTTTCCATATTTATTTAAAGCGTACTTATCAGGCTGTATCATGGATCTTGCAGATTTGAAGAAACGTTATGCGGTACTTGTGCAGCAGCATCAGTTGCCGGCCTTCGAAGCGCTGTCTGAGTACTTTGAGATTGATAAGATTGAGCGTGAGCCGCTTTTCTTATTGCGTGATGTACGCAAAATTATGATTGAAAAGATTCTTGAGTTCACGCGATTGGTAGAAATGCTTTCTAATCCCAGCAACGCGCCATCGCTTTTTTTACACTTCATTAAACAGGTAAGTGCAGAAGATCGATCTTTGTTAGACCGCACCTATAAGCAATTTGTTGGCGTTGAGCTGGAGAGCCTGGCATGTGACATCCGTTATAATGGGGAAAAGGAATCTGCTTTGATAAAAGAGGCTTTTAGTCTATGGGTCAGCTTGCAAGGTGACTTGGGGACTATCATTGCATTCATGAAACGGAATTTTCATCAAACCTCAACGAGAAGGGAAAAATCATACATTTAAGATAGATTAAACAGACGAGTTATGTTGACCATGACTATGGAAAGAGGCATTTTGATATGCCACTCTCGCAACATGGTCGGATGTGCTTCACCAATATAGCCGATTTCTGTTTTGTCGATATATGCGGCCACTGTTCTTCCTTCAATGAATCCTTCTTCTTTTTTATCTTTGAACGAGCAGGTGCGATTAAGCATTCGCAGTATGTACTCGAGCACTTGCTTTGCTTCCGTTGCGTTTCCCGGGCTCAGCGCTACTGAAAGCCATTCTTCTTCTCGTATTCCACATTCTTCGGCATCATCTCTCTGGAACACGCGCCCACATTCGAATAGTTTTTGAGGATATTCCGCATCAGTATTATGCGTAAGCGTTCGTAGCATTGGAATCAAAAGATTGGGACGTAGCAGCGTGAACTCAGATTTGGAGCTTTCCACTTCAATTGCATGTGTTACCTTCATACGTTTTGCTTCTTCTGTTGTTATGAGATGAGGAGTCATTATTTGGCTCGCCCCATAGCCAATTAACAATTCCATTACAACACCTTTCATTCTTTCCAGCGGATCTTCTTCGGCAGTGGTGCTGGCTGTTGAGAAGGTTGGAACAAGATTATCGTACCCGTGAGCAATTATAATATCTTCAACGAGATCAATCGGGTGAAGGATATCTGTGCGCCATGGAGCCACGTGGACTTTATTTTTCTTATAGTGGTGGCCCATCTTTTCTAAACAACGTGCTATTTCTGTTTCTTTTAGTTCGTAGCCTAGGACTGCTGTACAGTCGCTTGATTTGAAGCTTACCTCCTCCCATTTGAGGTTGGGAGTGGTTTCTTTTTTTCCGTCTTCTACTGTTACCTCATGGATCGTTCCTCCTAGGTCGGCTAGCGCGGTCACGAGAATGGCAAGCGTTTTATCTAGAAAGTATTTATTGTGTCCTGAGCATTCAATAAAGAGATCGCGCGTGTCAGTCGTGACTCGCCCTATTTCTTCATTATTGATTATCGGAGGCATGGAAAGGATCGTGCCCTTTGCATCTATGAATATGGGATATTTTGTTTCTTTATGGAGGAGATTGCCGTATTCTTTTCCGGTTGGGTGCTTTTCGAGTATGTGCATTGCCGTCATGGGCTTCGGTGCCCCCAATGGCTGAAATATAATCTCTTTTGGCATGCGTGCGGTATACGTGATGGGGAAAGCGATTTTATCAAGCGGATAGATGCCAATTGCCACTCTTTTTCTATTGCGACCAATGGAGCTATGCATTTTTTCTTGGAGTAGAATGATTTGCTTTACGCGTTCATCGTTGAGCTGCAGGCCCTTTATTATTGCGCATGTTGTGAAGGGGCGGACTGGCTTGACTTCTTTCTCTACGATCACTCGGTGAGTGGGCTGCGCTTTTTTCGGGTTATATTCTGTTTGTCCTTTACCAAGGAATGAGCGTAACGCCCGAATAAACCCCGGAAGCGATAGGAGATCAGGGCGATTTGCAGAAATTTCAAGCTCGATCTCGCTTGCAGTAAGCTGCTCAACGGGAGTGCCAAAGAGCGCGAGCTTATCTCGCCCTGCGTCATCTAGCTTGATGAGTGTTTCAACAGCTCTTCTAGGAAGGAGTAGTTTTGCCATTTTATGGAATAACTGGATAGTTCCTCATTTTTTTTAAGTCGTTTGCATAGAGTTCGCGTAGGTCTTGTATCTTATAGCGATCCATAATCATTCTATCAAGACCTTGCCCCCAGGCAAGTACATGCACTGATTTTCCGAAGAGTGGCCGAGTGACTTCTGGTCTAAACATACCTGCTCCCCCCAGCTCAAGCCATTGTTGCTTGCCTTCGTGGAAAACATCTACTTCTACTGAGGGTTCCGTATAGGGGAAGAAACTTGGTCTGAAACGGATTTTATTGAATCCCATTTTCTTGTAAAATAATTGCAAGAAACCCAAGAGTTGAGGGAATGTTGCAGACTCATCAACAACAATTCCTTCTGTTTGGAAGAATTCAATCCCATGTGACCAGTCCACTGTTTCGTTTCTGAATGCTTTTCCTATTGCGAACAGCTTAACGGGGAGATCAGCAGGAGTTAGTTTAGCTAGTGTGCGGGCTGAGAGGGATGTAGTGTGTGTTCTGAGAACAACGCGCTGTGCTTCATGTGGCTGCCACGTGTTGTTCCATCCTTTGCTTCATTCTACTCCGTGTTCATGCGCTTTCTTGACATTTTCCACTATCTTTGTCTCAGGAAGATCGGCATGCATTTGCTTTATGTAGAACGTATCTTGCATTTCGCGTACGGGGTGATCTTGTGCGGTGAAGAGTGCGTCGAATACCCAAAATGACGAGTCGACCATTTTTCCAGTCATTTCCTTAAAGCCAAGCTCAAGCCATATCTTCTTTGCTCGCTCAAGCTCAAATTGTACGCTATTTTTCTTCCCTCCCCAAATACGGGGCACTGGAGCAATAAGGTCGTACTTTCTAAATCGCTTATTTTTTACTCCTTCTTTTATGAGCTCAGGTGTAACACGCTCGATAAGATCCTCTTTTACTTTCTTTGATTGGGCGAGCAGCTCGTGCCCCTTTGGAGTAAGCGAGACCTTAATGTTCTTTTTTTCTATGATTTGGATTATTTCTTTTCTCTTCTCAAGTAGCTCAAGCGCATAATGCTGTTCCTGACTGAGCACTTCTTTTTCTAAGGGAAGTTTCTCAATCAACAACTCCTCCGGAAATTTTTTTATAAGTTCTTCTTTTCTTGCCTTTAAAACTATTTTTTCTTGCTCAATGGCAATAAGATCTTTTTTCCGAAGAGCGCCTATTGCTGATTTAAATTCATTATCTGAGAGTTTGATATGGTTTTGTATTTCACTTAGTGGCAGTATGTTCTTTTTTTCTAGCAAACCTAAGAGCGTGCGTTCTGGAAGCTGTTTTTTTCTGTATTGTATTCCATTCACCCCAAGATCTACGATGGTTTTCTTTGTTACGTGGATGCTTACCAGACCTTTATTTTCCAGAAATTTAAGGGCACGTAGGACAGAGACTTCATCAAGTTGGCTTTTTTCTATGATTTCTTTAAAGGAATGGGTGAGAAAGGGTAGTACCTTTCTTTCAAGAGGAGAGAGTGAATCATAGATATCGTTCATGGAGAGCTACTGCGCGGGTAATTAAAAACATTGTGCCTCTGCTGCTTGCTGACTTGAAGCAGCAAGTGAGAGGAGTACGAAACGTGCTTCTGGTGTATCTGTCTTTAGAGCAAGTCTTACCTTGGCTTTCCGGCAGATTACGATATTCTGCTTGATACGTGTCATTCTCTCTGCCTTTTGCTTTAGCGAGTCTTTTCTTAACTCATTAATATTGATTCCCAGAGCAATCTTGTTTTTTGCAGCTATTCGCGCGAGCACTTCATTGAAACCAGAGTCAAGCTGTCGTGGTGTAGCCTGGCTTTTTTCCTTTTCTGGTGAGAGTAGGATGCTTATGGCTTTTCTTTCAAGGGCCTTTCGCTTTAACATATCATCTGGCACTTCTGCATCTACGAGTGGCTTTCGTTGATACAGTTCAATGTCGCGAAGTGAGCTGATGATGTTCATGGGCCGATTGTTGTTCCTTTGAATTTTTTCCCTTCGAGTAAGTTAGAGAAGTTTTTCAGCTTGTTGCCTAGGAGAAAGGTTTTGATCTTGTACTTTCTTATGTATGAGGAAGCGGTTTCGTCAAGAATAAAGTGCTGGCCCGCTTTGTATGTGCGTTTGAGTGCAATCTGTTCAAAGTGGTCCCAGGAAATGTACTCAATGGGCTTGGCGTCTGGATATTTTTGAGGGTCTTTAGTGTAGAGCGCATCAACATTGCTGAGATTGATGAAATCTGCTTTGAGCGCATGTGCTAAGCGTGCAGCACCGCTATCGGAAGTGCTATGCGGAACATAACGAGAGGTGCAACAAAATACAACATTGTTTTTACGAAGTAAATTGCGGACATCTTTGGCTGATTTCGGCAAACGCATATTTGCATCTTGTCCAAATAATTGCATCATAAAGTGAGCATTCAAACACGTGACCTTTATGCCAGTAAGAGATTGCTGCTTTTCTGATTTATGTGCTTGTCTAAGGGCCCCAATGTATTTTCTTGCCACAACGCCACCTCCGCAGACCATGACAAATGAATGGGTGCGATATTTTTTCTTAACAACGCGATGAAGGTGCTGTAGGAACGAAAGGTCCATTTTTTCAGGTACAATAAGGCTACCACCAAGGCTTATCACCACTACTTTTTTCATTGCATAATTAGCTTTTTTATGTATATAAATTCGTAGGTAATCTTATAAACTTGGGCTTTGTTATTTACCTATGGGGTTGCAGAAGTTTATACTTGTCTTTTTTCTTGTTATTATTCTTGCGTTTGCCATCTTTATGAGCAAGGAAGTCACTAGTTTTGCCATCAAGCTTAACCCTCCCTTAGTCCAAGGACAATCTTTGCAGGGGACGTTCACTGTTGATCCTGCGTCTGTTGGAGCGATTCCTCTTGATTCTATTGTCCGCATTGAGCTTAACACCTTATCTCTTGAATATCCCTTGGCTATCTTTCTATCTTCATTCTACCTTGCGAAGAATGTTCAAGACAATGGGGAGTTCGCCCCCATTCTTACTGCTACGTTCGTGGTAGGAGAAGCGTCTGTTATTTTTCCTGAACCGCCTAGTACGGGAGGATCTGGCGGGAGCGGGTGCAGTGTGGGGGACGTTAATTGTTATTCAACCACGAATCCGTGTGCTACGGAGCCTGATCAGAAAAATTGCCTTGGAACGGGGGACAATGTTAATCATGATGAATTTATCGGTCTTACTGGTCTTACTATCTATACCCAATTTATTCCCACTATTAGGCCAGAGGAGTCAGTACGGGAGTTTATTCTCGTCTTTAATAGAGATTCACCCGCTTCCTTTACTTTAGATAAAGGAGAGTCTTACTTACTTAAGGAAGTACTGCTCTATGGCGAGCCCGTGTCAGCAGAGCTTATCAGTGTTACTGAAAATGGTCAAAAGATTGAAGTTTCTACTACCTACGCTGAAGAATTGAGCACCATTGATTCTACGGGAGACCCTATTGAAATTTCCCTTTCTGAATTGGGAATCGTGATTCCACCACGAGGCGATTTAACGCTGAAAGTATTATATCGCAATCAACTTTTGGTTCAGTCTGATGCGAGCTTCTACGCATTCCACTCTTTCCCTGGAGATTTCGATAGTACTCGGTTGCTTACTAATTCCCCCCTTATCCCTGGAGCACCCCTCCCTAAGGAACTTATTGCTAAAGGGTGCGGGGCTTATGTGTGTAATGATTGGGGAAGCTGTAGTGTTGAACCTCTGAAAGAACTCATTAGCGTTGAGCGAACACTCTCTCTTGTGCAGGCACGTGAATGCTTGCTTGATTGCGGCATTTCCTTTACTCAGAACAAGCCGTGCGAGCTCGACAAGAAACTCATTAGCGTTGTTCCCATACGGGAGCCTGAACAGACTGATGGTTCGGGCGGCTCTGACAGTTCGGGCAGCTCTGGAGGATCTTCTTCGCGTACCGTCTCGTTGTTTGATCAGCGCACCGCAACTCCTGTTGCTGAGATTGAGCTTGAGTCTATTGGTGGCTTTCCTGTTCTGAATATTATCCTTACTCAATCTCAACGAGCACTTTCCATCCATTGTTACAATGGGGCGCTTGATCTTGCAGATGGTGAGGAAGATGTTGATTGCGGCGGATTCTGCAAGGCGTGTGTTAATGAGTCAATGAGTCGCTTTGTTGTTATGCTGTGGGTGCTTGTGGGCCTGGGAATACTGGGATTCTTTATTGTGGTGCGATCTTCTTATGCACGATAAATCTGCTTCCCACTGATTCTGAGATAATGCCGGTGAATTCAATTCCCTGATATGATGCTCGAAGAATGTTATTTTGTACAGAGGTTGCTGAGAGCCGTGCAACCTCATTGATGATCTGTTGAATTTCCTCTTCTTTGAGGAGAAGCGTTGTGTTTTGTATGCCTTTCGCTTCTTTTATTACTAGGGGTTTTTCAGGACCTGAGCATTCAATGTCCAACACTGCGGGATTGTTAATGTATGTGCTTATTCTTCCTAGTTCAAGCTCAAGGGGTGTGGCAAGCATCTTTGGAGCGCTTTTCTGAATAGGTATGTGCATTACCGGGAGAGCGTCTATCTCTATGAGTTTTATTTTATTTTGTCCCGGTATTCGCTCGATTTCAGGAGCTTGATGCATGATTGGTGCGGGCGTGTGTTGAGCCATTAGTGTTGTGTAGTGGGCTGCTGCAATTACTCTTTTTGTGAATTCTACTAGAAATGTATCAGGAAGTGCCATTAGATACGAGGAAGTTCTCTTGGAGTCGGACGTGGTACTTGTGTTCCGAATGAAGGCTGCATTGGGGGCTGTGGGCTGATTGGCTGGCCATAGAGTCGCTCACGCATCTTTTCTTCCATTAACGTAAGGCCCTTTGCGATTACTTTATTCTGATCAAGGAGTTTATCGATTTTTTCAAGGAAGTCCTTATCCTTGTCTGTCACTTGCGGCACTTGATGTGCAAATGAGCGCGCTGCTGTTTCAAACAGCTTGAGTAGCTGATCAATATTGGTTGTTAGCTTATCGAATCGCTCAAGCATATGTGTATGTATCTTTTGTAATTCAACAAGGTTGTGAAGTAGGGTGTCTTCGATCCGAGTTCCGGTATGCGCAGGATGAGTTACCTTCTTTTTTGGCATACCGAATAAAGTTAAACCTTATTTATAAACATTCTCTCGAGCTCGAGAGAATGTTTATTTGATTTTGATCTTGGGTTTTTAATTTGCCTCAAAAAACCAAAAAGAGATACGTTTTTAATGGGAGAAAATAAGATATTTGTGCTGGAGGAGTCTGAGTTACATAGGCTTCCAGAAATTATGGGAATGTAGGCTAGTGGTAAACTGGACGGCTCCAGACCGTCATTCGGGGGTTCGATTCCCTCCTTTCCCATTTACTTTTTGGGGTATATTACATCTCTGAAAAAGGAAACGCTTTATAAATAGAATACTACCCTTAATTTGATGGGTCTTGAATCTAAACAATCTTGTCTATCACATTATGGTCTCGCTAATAAGAAGATAATTAATGCAAATGGCGGTTTGGATAAGTTTTATTTTGCAAATGGATTAAAAGATGTTTGGACGGCTTTTGAAGCATTTATGAGCTACAAGGGATACAAAGGTAAAGTATGGATAAAAATAAGAGATTTTTCTACTAACTTTTCAAATATTCAGCTTTTTTCTACATGGAATAAAACCTCTCTTTTCAAGGAAAGTATATCTGTACTACAAAAAGAAAGCCCTGTTATTAATATGGAAAATAATAAGTCCGTTCCTTTAACTAACATTTCAGACTTGTGGGAAGTATTAACGTTTGCTTATGTTCCTAGAGGTAACCTGATACATGGGGAAAAAGATTTGTTGATGGATAATAAACAAGGGCAAAGAAATAGATATTTAGTTGAGCATTCTTTTAAAGTAGTACACGAAATTCTTCAATATTTCATGCAACAAGATAGTCTTATTTAAAGGATTGAAATTTAATTTCTTAGAAAATTTACAACTTTAGTATAAACATCGGGAGTTTGAGTAGGACTTGTTAAAGCGCCATGCAACCTTGAACTTACAGTAATCCCTTTCTGATAATAATAGTTTTCTGCGTTTTCTAAAGAGGCACTAGATTTACAAACAACACCGTCACTGGTTTCGCTGTTTGGACATGTCAATAAGGATTCTGGAGAATTAGAACTAACTCCTATTA
>CAYHLN010000006.1:0-24637 GCA_964357505.1 Candidatus Woesearchaeota archaeon
GTACTGGAGTAGACCAGCAGCTCGTTATCTTAGATGAGTCTCGAAGGGGCAAAGATAGGTCTATGAAGGAACGTATGAAACGAGCGCTATTCATTATCTTTTCTGCATACGTAACAGTGCTCGCTTCATTATTTCCGTTATACTGGGCCGGAGCAGGATTATTCAAGGGCTTCGCGATAACGTCAATTATAGGAATCACGGCTGGTGTGTTCATCACACGCCCCGCATTCGCAGATATGATCAAGAAGATAGAAGGTTAACCCGGTTCTTTAAGAAGGGTTTCGACTATGTGTTCTGCAAATACTAGACTCGTTGTCATCCCAGGAGAAGTCGCGTTTAATATGTGCATTTCACGACTACCGCGATATATCTTGACATCATCTACAAATTCTCCTTGAGAATCAACAAGCTGGGCGCGTATACCTGCACGATAGGGTTCAACATCCTTTTTTTGAGGAGTATAGTTAATCAGGCCCCCTACTTCATTCAGGAAAGCAGATTGGAAAAGAGTAGTGCGGGCGTTACAGGTCGCCTGTGCGAGAAAATCGCGACCCATCACCATTTTCCAAAATCCTCTGCGCCTTACCAAGTCATAGATATCCCGCATATTCGCCCCGCCATTATAAGCCTCTCTTCCTAGTGCAAGCGCTGCATTAGGTCCCGCCATACTTAATCCATCAGGAGTGGGTGTAAGATGAATTCCTAAAAAAGGAAATCGCGGATCAGGAAGCGGGTAGATCATTGTTTTTAATTTTAATCCGTTAATCTGCCAGTATGATCCTTTGAATGGCACAATAAAGAAACCCTCCGCAAAACCGCGCATATGTGCTAAGCGATCAGCTCCCAAGCCGCTGGCATTCACCAGGTAACGATAAGGAACGAGGCGGCGCGTGGTGATTACGTCATCGTCATAAATAGCATCGACCCCTTCATTAAATGAAAACCGTGCCCCATGACGTTTCGCTTCATCGATAACTGCAGAGAGCAACTTTTTGCTATCTACAATTGCATCTGTTGGTGAGAAAAGAGCTCCATGTGCGGATGGCGTACATACTGGCTCCTGGGTAATCATCTCTTTCCTAGAGAGGATGGAAAGGTTCGGCACACCGAGTTCATTGCCAACGTTCAATAGACGTTCTAGCTGGCAAACTTCCTCTGACGTCTGGGCGATTACCAATTTTCCGCATTCTCGCATCGGTACCTCATTTGCTCGACAATATGCACGCAAGCGCCTGCTTCCCTCTAAACAAAATCGTGCTTTTTCGGAACCTGCCTTATGATTGATTCCGGAATGAATAACCCCACTATTTCTGCCGCTAGCATGCAGTCCAGCTTCAGGCTCTTTATCAAGAACAAGCGTTTCAATTCCTCGGGAGGCCAGCTCACGCGCAATAGATGCTCCAATAATCCCTGCGCCAATGATTACATAAGGATGTGCCATATACTGTGCTAGTCGTTTGCTTTTTAAAGATAACCTAAGATTTATAAACGGGAAGTTGTCCTATGCACAATGGAGAATGCAATGGAGGATGGCAATGGCTTTCTTGGCTTGCCTAAAAAAAAGGGAGCCAGAGTGGTCGTCACGGGCGGCGCAGGTTATCTTGGATCAGTATTAGTTCCAATGCTCCTCGATGAGGGACATCATGTCAACGTATTCGACACCTTCTATTTTGGAAAGAAGCCGCTTGAAAAGCATGCGCATAACCCTAATCTGGTAATTAGTGAGATGGACATAGCCCATCATGAAAATATTTCTAATCTTTTAAAGGGAGTAGATACGGTTATCCACCTTTCAGGCATGTCTAATGACCCTTCAGGAGATCTCGATCCCAATCTTACTATCCAGACCAATTTCCTCGCTACGATGTCTCTTGCACGAAGAGCAAAAGCAGAAGGAGTTAAGAAATTTATCTTTATCTCGTCATGTAGTGTTTATGGGGCAAGCGGCAACGTTCTACTTGACGAACAATCAGATGTAGGGCCGGTTACTCTCTACGCTCTTTCAAAACTGCAATGCGAAAATGAGCTCCTCCCCATGGCAGATTCCAAGTTCGGGGTAACGATCTTGCGCTTCGCGACACTTTTTGGTTACTCGCCACGAATGAGGTTCGATCTCGCCGTGAATGTAATGACTAAAAGAGCTTTACAAGGAAAGAGTATTTTGTTGAACGGAGATGGCATGCAATATCGGCCATTTCTGCACGTCAAGGACGCCGCACGTTCGATAATGACGGTAATGAAGGAGGAGCCTTACATTACGAATAAGCAAATTTTCAACGTAGGGAACAGCAAGCTTAATTTTATGATTAAGGATTTGGTGCCGCTGATACAGTCGTATTTCCCTGAATCAAAAATTGAGAAGGTAGAAAGCAATAAGGACACGCGCTCGTATCAGGTAAACTTCAAGAAATTCGAAAGGATTTGTGCATTCGAGGCACTCTACGATGTAGAATATGGCACGAAGGAAATAGAGCAGGCTTTCAAATCCGGAGAGCTAGCAAATATGGACGATCCCATTTACTATAATCTTGAAGTGATGAAGAAGATTATTAAAGAACCGCTTATTACCTATAGTCTGGCGTCAAGTCCTCGCTGGAATAGCAGTCTTTAAACTTAGCAAGCTGCATACTTTTAAGAGTATTTAAAAATGGATGAAGTCTCGATTTTTATGAAACCAGACCTTATTATGGTGCTTTCAGGGGAAGATCCACAGGCGAGGCACCGAAGCAAGAAAGCAATAGAAATCTATCAGGCATATGATGGAGAAGCCCCTATTCTTGTCTCTGGATCGCATTCAGGGCTGTTGGGAAGAGAATTGCCCTCTGGAATGGCGAGGGAGTGTCACCAGTCCCAAGAATTTCTTATTTCACAAGGTGTTCCTGAAAGAGATGTTACCTGTGAGGAAGCATCTCTTTGTACACTGGGGAACTTTTATTTTTCTCAGCCCTTAATAAAAGAAAACCAGCAATCTGTGTATGTTGTTACAGATCCCTTTCATATGAAGAGAAGCATGTGGTGCTCACGCGTTATTTTCGGTCTGGAAAAGGAGTTCACCGCTCAAGAGACAGCCAACGATTCAAATAGCCCCTATAAGAAAGCAATAGAGTCTCTCCAGATGGCGTTGCTAGGAAGAGATTTTCGAAACAGAGGAATAGAAGCCGGAGACTCAGAAGCAATGCGTGACTTCTTTGAAAATGCTCACCCGTTCTATTGCGCCGGTAGTCCTGAGAAAACATGGTATGGAATCTTCATAAGATTGTTTCAAGGAAACATACGTCTCGCCAAAGCCCTTTTGCCTACGCAAGCCCAAGCATATAAAGAATTAGACTGATTTTTCAGTATTACTCGCCACATTATGGAGTTAACAAGCCCATGCAGAGATATATTTAAAAGCGAGCACATTTGAAATAAACTATGAAGAAGGGTATCGCTCTGGTCTACCTGGTTGCTGGCCTTTCCAGCCGTTTTGGAGGGAAAGTCAAGCAGTTTGCCGCGGTGGGTCCCAATGGAGAAAGTTTCATAGAGTGCTCACTTGCCCAGACTCTAAAGGCAGATTTCAGTAAAGTTGTTTTTATTGTAGGCAAAAGAACAAGGGATTTATTCAGAAATAAATTCGGGAATAACTACAAGGGTCTCCCCATAGACTACGTTTTCCAAGATTTTAATGAGGCTAAAAGGGACAAACCTTGGGGTACAGCAGATGCTTTGAGTTGTGCAACGACTCTCTTGGATGTACCCTTTGTGGTTTGCACGGGAGACGACCTCTATGGGGAACATAGCTTCACTACACTGGCAGAACATCTAAGAATATACAAAGAGGAGGCCTGTATTGGGCATAGACTTGATAAGGTTCTACCATCAACAGGACAAGTCAACAGAGCCTTATTTCAAACCAAGAAGGGATATGTAACCAAGATAGGGGATGTTTTTTCAGTAGATCCGAAAAAGGTTTCAGCTGACGCGGCGAATAGACTTTGCTGCATGACTATTTTTGCCTTACACCCTAAAATTTTGGAAGAAATTTCTCTTTTGGTTGAGGATTTTAAGAGAACCAACATAAATGATAGGATAAGCGAGCTTCAGCTGCACACAATCCTTTCTAAACTAATTGAAGATGGAAAAATACAGATGAAACTCTATCCTGCTCAAGACCCTTGGATTGGCCTTAGTAATCCAGAAGATGAAAATCTGGTAAAAAAGCGCCTTGCCAAAACCTCTTATTCTGAAGATTTAAATAGTCTTCTTTAGCAATAATTTCATGTCGCAAGTTATAAAACCTGAAAAGTATACTAGCCCAAGTACCTACGTTGGTTTTCTTAATAGGCAAAATGCAATATTATCGAAAGCATTTAGAAACAACGTTCAACTGAAAGAGCAAGGGACGACCCCGGATCTTCCCTCTCAAGAACATGCATATTATGTTGCATTAATTCACTCTAGCGACATCAACAGCAAAGTTACCGATTTTTCACGCCAGGTAGCCAGCAGAGTGCCTGCTTTAATGTACGATCCAACGAATATACACACCACACTGGCAAATGGGTATATCACGAGAGGCGAGTTTACAGCAGACCCTCAAAAGTTGGACAAACTAATTGATTTACTAAGCGGTCTGCGTTCAAAAAAAGTCCCAAGGCTCGTGTATCACGCCTGGCTACCAAACCAAACAACTACAATTGCTGCAGCCTACGCGGATCAAGCATTTTTTGAGCTAGCACTGAGCATTCACGAAGAGACCCGCAATAGAGGTCTCGATTTAAACTTTCCTTGGGGATCACATATAAGTGCAAGTCGATTCACGGAAAGAAGATCCCCAGATCAACTTGAGGAGTTATTTTCCTTTGTTGAGGAAGCAGAACCGTTAGGAGAAAGCAAGCCAGTTAAAATTGCGGTAGGGATTGCAGAAACTACTCCAACATCATTTACTTTAGAAGAACATGGCTCTATTTTCCTGTAAATGGAATCTCTTTTACGATCTTCCAATCCTTCGGTTCGCCGCTTGCTGAAAGTACATGTATCTTTTGTACATTAAAAGAAAGAGGGAGCAAGCCCTCCATTTTTGAGATGAGGGCCTTCTTTTCTTCTAAGGGTAAAACGCTATAAAGCACGCTAAGGTGGGGTTGAAAAAATTGGTGTTTTTTTCCAAATACGTCTTTAGCCACCTTATTTGCAAAGATCAATGCATTTCCTTTTTTTGCTTCAAAAAAAAGGCTTTGAAAATACGTATCTCGAGTCCCGATACTAACCAGAGTAACTTCAAGATCTCTTAAAGACGCCGAGATTTTTCCTACCTTATTTACTACCTCATTCTCTTCTTCCATAATATCTCCCAAAAGAGTTATATGGGGCTCAAACAAGGCAGAATTATGTTGAATGCTAAATTCCTGAATAATTTTACTCAGCTTCGTACGAGCTTCTCCCTCAGGCATCAACCACAAAGAATACCCTCGAGCCAGCAACATAAAAATCAGAACTGACTATAACTTTATAAACATATTTTTTATAGGTGTCTTGTTGCTACGATGAAAAAAGGCACCCAATTCTCAACAAGAAAGCCAAAGATTATCGGCGTCATACTTGCTTATAACGTTGCACGCATGCTGCCCCGAGCGATTGAACGCATTCCCAAGGGCTTGCTTGATGATGTTATTGTGATGGACGACGGATCTAAAGATGGAACATACGAAGTCGCAAAGAAACTTGGCCTAAAGGTCTTTCGTCATGTACCCAATAGAGGGTATGGGGGAAACCTAAAGGCCGGTATGAAAAAGGCCCTAGAAATGGGGGCCGATTACATTGTTGAAATTCACGGTGACGGTGCACAATTTAACCCCATATCAATAACGTATGCTTTGCCATTTATGGAAGAAGGAAAAGCGCAACTTATTCTTGGCTCAAGATTTGCCGTACCTGGAAAAGCGTTGGAAAATGGAATGCCGCTGATACGTTTTGTCGCCAACCGGTTTCTTAGTTTCTTTGACAAGATCATTCTTGGCTTGCAGCTTACCGAGTTCCACACGGGCTTTAGAATTTACGGCCGTAAGCTGCTAGAGAAGGTGCCCTATGATGCAAACACGAACGATTATCTTTTTAGTTTTCAAATAATCGCACAGGCAGCGTATTACAAGATACAAGTGCGGGAAGTTCCGGTCGAAGCAGACTACAAGGCCGAACACACCTCGCACTCAATCAAAGGAGCCTCATGGTATGCTATACGAACATTCGGAGTTCTCACTCAGTTTATTCTTGCTAAGATAGGCCTCTACAATAAAGTATTTAAGAGGCTAAATTGAGCCTTGTCTATGAGTGAAATACCATGCAAATCATGTGGATACCAAGACATTCAGAGATTCCTATCGTTAGGTACTATTCCTCCGGTAAATGCATTTATCGCCGCTGAGCAGATCGCTGATGAAAAGAAATATCCCCTCAATTTAGCTTACTGCCCACATTGTTTTCTTGTTCAATTAGAAGAAATAGTGCCCCCTGAGGAACTCTTCAGAAACTACCTCCATCTTTCTGCAGGATCTCAAACAAATGTAGCACATCTCAAGGAAGTTGCAGACTATCTGGGAAAGAAATTCAAGCTCGATAACACAAGTAAAGTACTGGAAATTGGGTCGAACGATGGCACGTTGCTTTCTTTCTTTAAGGACCATACGCTTCAAGTGCTTGGAGTTGATCCTGCTCAAAACCTTGTTGAGGTTAACGAGAAAAAGGGAATTGATTATCTGCCAGAGTTCTTTACTACAGGCACTGCTTCAAAAATAGTGAAGAGTAAGGGGCAATTTGACCTTGTTGTGGCGTTAAATGTAATCCCCCATACTCCGAATAATATCGACCTGTTAAAGGCTGTACGAATAGTGCTGAAAGATACGGGCACATTAGTAATGGAGGGCGTGTATGCGCTGGAAACAATACTTAATGGAGAGTTCGATACAATCTATCATGAGCATGTCTACACTTTTTCCTTGCATTCACTTATTGCAACGTTCAGAATGGCCGGGCTCACCGTTGTAGATGTTGAAAGGTTGCCAACGCAAGGCGGCTCATTGCGAGTATGTGCAATGAAGGATGAGTTTGCGACACCAGTTTCAGAATCAGTAAAAAAATTGATGGATCAAGAGGAAAAAAAAGGGCTTGCCAACAGCGAAATCTATCGTGCGGTAGGTCCTAAGGTAGAAAGTTACAGGAAAGAAATACGACAATTAATAAATCGTGAAAAAGCAAGCCTCGGCAAGCTCATAGGCCTAGGAGCTCCTGCAAGGGGAGTTGTTATTCTGAACTATTGCAACATAGAAACAAACGACCTTGAGTATATCATTGACGATACGCCTCTTAAGATCGGGAAGCTCGCACCAGGCGTTCATGTTCCTATAAAATCATGGGAAGCGCTGAATCCCAACGAAGAACGCGCGTTTCTGCTTCTTTCCTGGAACTACAAAGATCATCTTATCTCGAAACTCCGTCAGCATGTTACAAAAGCACGCATTATTATTCCATTTCCCAAGCTAGAGGTGCTGCACCTTGACTGATTTAAATAAGGTGCTCGTTACTGGAGCTGGGGGGATGCTCGCTCAAGATATTTCTTTCGGGGTGAAGCTTTCTCACGCAGAGCTTGACGTGACTGATGTTTCGCAGATCGCGAACATATGCAATAAGGTAAATCCTTCTGCAATTCTCTGTCTGTCTTCAATAGATATTCGAGCTTGCGAGCAAAAGCCGTTAGAAGCCTATAGAGTCAATGTACTCGGACCCTATAATCTCACACAGGAAGCACGAAAGCGGAACATTCCGATGATTTTAATTTCTACTGGGGCAGTATTTAGTGGCGACGTAGAAGCAATGTTTACTCCGTCAGATACACCAAACCCCGTGAATATCTATGGGCAGACAAAATATCTGGCAGAGCTCATGGTGAAGTCGCTTACCAATAATTGTTTGATAGTCAGGACCGGCTGGTTATTTGGAGCAGCACAAAAAAAAGGATTTACTGCCTTTATAGATAAGACAATGGAAGCAGCATCTAAAGGAGGAGAGATAAGGGCAACGAACAGCCACTATGGTTCTCCAACGTACATGGGCGACTTTCAGGCGACACTTGCAAGCCTCATTAAAGACAGAGCAACTGGCGTCATTCATCTAGTAAACAGCGGAAGGGCCTCGGCGGCAGATGTAGCGCAGCACATCATTGACTCTTCTAAAAGTCGCTCACTACTTGTTCGTACGATCCTATCAGAAAACGAGATACCGAAAAGGTCAAAGAGCGAAGCGCTCAGCCAGACGGTAACGTTGAGGATCTGGCAGGCGGCACTAGATGAGTATCTACATATCCAGCGATAACGTCAATTATAGGAATCACAGCAGGCGTGTTCATCACACGCCCCGCATTCGCAGATATAATCAATAAGATAGAAGGTTAAGAGTTTTTAGCAAACCACTCAACAGTTTCTCGAATTCCTTTTCCAATAGAATAATGTGCAAACCATCCTTCTTTCTTAAGCTTGTCACTTGATAGAACACATCGAGGCACTTCCCCAGCAATAGCTCCAGGATGATGCATGCTCATCGGAGGAACAAACGGCTTCATGAATGAAATAAGCTCGTTAACACTCGTTTCAACTTGAGTAGAAACATTATAGGAGCCATCAAGGTGCATAGCTCGAATAGCTGCATCTACAATATCTTTTACGTAAATGTAGTCCCTTGTTTGTGTGCCATCTCCAAATACGGGCAAACTCTCTCCTGCAAGTGCTTTCTGTGAAAAGATTGCAATAACGCCCGCTTCACCTTTGGGATTTTGGCGAGGACCATAGACATTGCTAAACCGCAGCGCTACAAAGGAAAGCCCAAAAATACTGCGGTAAATACGCAAGTAATTCTCAATCGTTAATTTAGCAAGACCATAGGGAGATTGTGGCTCTCTAAACGTTTCTTCAGTCCAAGGTAAGGGCTCGTTAGGAGCGTAGAGTGCTCCGCCCGTGGAAGCAAAAATAAATTTCTTCACCTGGTGCTTTGCAGCAAGATCGATGATGTTAAGGCCCCCCATGATGTTGATGCCTGCATCGTATTGAGGATCAGCGAGCGCTTTTCTAACGTTAATCTGCGCCGCAAAATGGTAAACATAATCAAACTTCTCTCGGGCAAAAAGTTCTTCCAAATTATCGCGAATATCTTTCTCGACCAGCCGCGCTCGAGCATTTACGTTCTCGCGCTTGCCCGTAGAAATGTTATCAAGCACAATTACCTCATGCCCCAGTTCAACAAGTTTATCCGTGACATGACTGCCGATAAAACCAGCTCCTCCTGTAACTAGAATCTTAGCCACACAAACGCTATAAAATCGACGTTTATAAGCTTATTTGTGCTAGTGAGTTAAAGATACTCCAACTTGTTTTGCACATTCACATAACCTTTGGATAAAGAGTTCTATCTCTTGTTTTCCATGCAGCGCGCTAAGTTGCACTCTAATTTCCTCTTTTCCTTTAGCAACAACAGGATAGTTAATTGCGGTTACAAGCACCCCTCTGTCAAAAAGCTGCTGTACCAGCTGTTTCGTCTTAAGAGAATCTGCAATGAGTAAAGGCTGAATTGCGTGTTTTGAGTCTGCGGCAAAAGCAAATCCAATTTCCCGCATACGCTGCTTAAAGAAAGAAATATTTTCGTTAAGCCTTTTGAGCAATTGTTTTCCTTGTTCGCTATTTATTATCTTTATCGAATGTAGCGCAGCAGCAGCCGAACCCGGAGATATTGGATTCGAATAAATGTAAGATGCAGCTGATTCTCGTAGATAATCAATCAGAAGCTTATCTCCAACAACATAGCCCCCTTCAACTCCAAATGCTTTACCTAGTGTACCAACAAGCAAATCGCTTCTTATTCCGAAGTCCTCTTCACACCCTCTGCCAGACGCCCCAAAACAACCCACACCATGCGAATCATCAAGCAAGAAAATAATGCCATGCGAGTATTCGTTTTGATTTTTATCTATGATCTTACGTATTTTGTCTATTTGCTGTGCTTCTCCCAGCATGCTAAAAATACCGTCGCTAATAATGATCGCTCTTTTGTAATTTTTTGAATATGAAGCTAACAGATTGTCTAGCTCCTGATAGTCTGCGTGTTTGAAGACAGCTCGCTGTTCGGCAGGCAAATGAGAAACGCGAATGCCATCAATAATGCTTCTGTGGTTAAGCTCATCAGAAATAACAACAACGTTATCGGAAATAAGCG
Source organism: Candidatus Woesearchaeota archaeon (assembly GCA_964357505.1). GTDB lineage: Archaea > Nanobdellota > Nanobdellia > Pacearchaeales > GW2011-AR1 > JBBSZK01. Next base: position 10,234 of record CAYHLN010000006.1, read on the forward strand.
AGCCTGCGCTAGGGCCTTTGCAAAGGGCTTGGATAATGGAGACATTAGCAGAAAAAGCAGATGAAAAAATCATTGCCGCTTCTCTGCTATGGAATGCCGCAAGCGCTCTTTCAAGCTCTTGGTGAATAGCAAGAGTGCCAGAAATAAATCTAACAGCACCCGCCCCACTTCCATAATGCGACAACCCTTCTTTTTCTGCTGCGTGTATCTGCGAGTCAAAGCGTAATCCAAGATAATCATTTGAATTAAAAACCAAGTAGTTTTTTCCTTTGATAATCGCTTGTGGACATTGCTCTTTAGTGAAACCCTCTATTGCTAGCTCATGTCTCTTCGAAGTACCGAGCAAATCAAGCCTATTTAACTCGTTTTGTATTGATTCCTTGAACTGATTGTTCACAATAAAGTTAGCAAGGCTGTTCTTTTAAACTTGGCGGCTAATAAGATTTATAAACCAAACACAGCCGATGAATAAATGAAGAAACTGAATGTAGTATTAGATGTTGACGGAGTAATGACTACTGGGCAATTTCTTTATTCTTCAAAAGGGAAACAGTATAAAATATTTGGTCCTCACGATGCCGACGGGCTAAAACTTATTCGAGACAAGGTGAATATACTTTTTATTACTGGTGACAAACGAGGCTTTTCGATAACAAAAAAGAGAATCGATGATATGGGTTACAAAGTTGAAATAGTCCCCGAAGAGCAACGTTACAATTTCATAAAAGAAAAGTTTGGCTTTGAGAATACTATTTTTATGGGAGACGGCATTTTCGACGCGCCGATTATCCAAGATTGCATTTTTGGTATTGCGCCAGCCAATGCCCGGGTTGAGGCAAGAAGGTGGGCAAGGTACGTTACACCATCAAAATCGGGTGAAGGCGCAGTCTGCGACGCATGTATTAAGATTAATAAGGTTTTCTTGAGTGGTAAGTCTTAAAATGCATCAAGAGTCAGAGTTTTTACATATTGCAACACTTGCCGCAAAAAAAGCTGGAGAGATAATTCGCTTTTATTTTGATAAAGGGGTTGATTTTGAGCAAAAGAAAGATAAGACCTTTGCTAGTATTGCAGATAACGAAGCTGAAAGGGCAATAAGAGAAATTATTTTGAAAAAGTTTCCGCACCATGCCTTCGTAGGCGAGGAAGAAGGGATGGTTGGGAATGGAAAAACTATCTGGCATGTTGACCCGCTCGATGGGACGAGCAATTTCAAGAACAAAATTGCCTATTGCTGCGTATCGATAGGAGTTGAGCAGGAAGGGAAATTCATTTTTGGTCTTATCTATAACCCTTTTTCAGATGAGCTCTTTCACGCAGAGGAAGGAAAAGGAGCCTATCTTAATGGAAAAAAAATAGGTGTGAACACTCAACCCCTCACAGAAGGTGTTATGGTGATAGATGCCTCATTTAGCGGCAAGAGTGCTGCAATAAAAGTCGGCCTACAACACGAGCTCTTGCACCTTACATCACGGTTCAGAATGACAGGGAGTAACGCAATGCAGCTTGCCGAGCTAGCAAAAGGCACGTACACTTCTTCATTGTCTGATGTCATTAATAGCTATGACTTTGCGGCAGGAGTGGTTATAGCGACTGAAGCTGGCGCAATAGTTACCGATCAACATGGCAATAAACCGACCGCAAACTCAAAAGTCCTAATTGCCTCGAACGCACAATCAACCCATGATCTTCTCTTACCCTTAGTAAGGAAGTATTACTCCCAGATAACCTTATAAACGCCTAGACCGCGTTAAAATCACGATGCACTATAAAGTTGTTATTCTGGCAGGGGGCATTGGTAGTAGAATGGGTAAATTTTCAAAATACTATAATAAAGCACTCATTCCTGTGGGGGGGAAGCCGGCTATATGTCATATCCTCGAGAAATTTCCAGAAGACATTGAGGTAATTATATCAATAAATTACAAAAAAGATGACCTAAAGACGTACCTTAACTATGCTTATCCACAGAGAAAACTGACCTTTATTGAAGATAAGCCCTCCCCCGAGGGCTTTAAAGGCCCTGGCTATGGCTTGCTACAATGTGAGCATAGCTTACAATGCCCCTTTATTTTTCTCTCAGTAGACACACTGGTAAAAGAGCCCATTCCAGAACCAACTGAAAATTGGTTCGGCATAGCCCCTGTTAAAGAAACCGAGAGGTTTTGTTCTGTCAAGGTTGAAGATAGCAAGGTAGTAAGAATAGACGATAAAATAAAAACTGACAACAAATTCGCATTTATTGGGCTGGCCGGAGTGAAAGACTATGCTCATTTCTGGCAACACCTAGGGTCAAATAAAGAGATAATAGCAGGAGAGCTCCAGGTGTCTAATGGCTTCAAGTCACTCCTAGAAAAAGGGCTTAGTGCCAAGATTTTTACTTGGTTTGATACTGGCGCCCCAGCAGCCCATAAACACGCACAAGCTAACTATCCCAATGGGCCGGGCTATAATGGGTTGTAGTGTCCAACATCTTCATAATCTTTAAATAGACCCAAACGTCACTCTTAAAATATGTAATGAGCAGATAAGGGCGTTGGGCTTTTAGAGGCAACGTTAAGAGTGCTCTATAGACATAGGATTCAGATGAGAAACTACAAAGTATGTATCTTAGCAGGAGGAGTAGCGAGCCAGATGGGCGAGCTAACGAAGAACATACATTCTTCTATTTTACCTATCAATTTCAAGGCAGTTATTTCTTATATCATAGAAAAATTCCCTAAGGATATAGAGATTGTTCTTGCTTTAGGCCACAAGAAAGAAACAGTAATAGATTATGTGACCTTAGCCCATCCGGATAGAAAATTCACCTTTGTGCAATCAGAGAGGTTTGCCGGTCCAGGTACAGGACCAGGCCATGCCCTCTTAGAATGCAAGCAGCATTTGCAATGCCCCTTTATTTTTGTCACTTCTGATACCATTGTTCTAGAAGAGATTCCAGAACCAACTGAAAATTGGTTCGGCATAGCTCCAGTTAAAGAAACCGAGCGATTCTGCACAGTCAAGATAAAAAACAACCTCATCTATCAATTAGACGATAAAATAAAAACCGACAACAAATTCGCATTCATAGGCCTTGCAGGCGTTAAAGATTACGAGCATTTCTGGGATTCACTAGAAAATAATAAAGATCCTATCAAAGGTCAAATTCAAGTCTCAAACGGGTTCAAAAAGCTCATAGAGCATCGCTTAGTACCGATTGGCTTTACCTGGTTCGACACAGGCAGCATAGAAGGATACAAAGAAACAAATAAGAGCTTTTCAGGCAGCGATAAGGCATTTGATTTTGGCAAAAGCGATGAGTTCATCTATTTTGTCAATGGAAAGGTTGTAAAATACTTTGCAGACAGAAACATCACCGAAAACAGACATAAACGTGCAAATAAGCTCAAGGGACTAGCTCCAGAAATAAATGGTTTGAAAGGTAATTTCTATTCTTATGATAAGGTAGACGGCCAGGTCATGTACGATGTACTTGACAGGCAAATTGTGAGGGATTTCCTCTATTGGAGTAAGGCAAATCTTTGGAAAAAGTCCGAACTGGCAGAGCAAGACAAGGCGACTTTCAAAAAAGCCTGCACTGATTTCTATAAGGAAAAAACACAAAGACGGCTTAAGAAATTTTATGAGAAAACTGGCCTTATAGATGACTGGAATATTATCAACGGCGTTAGAATCCCTTCTTTGGGAGAAATGGTGGATAAAATAGATTGGGATTATGTCACGAATGGCACACCAGTTAATTTTCATGGAGACTTTCAGTTTGATAATATTCTTGTCTCGAGGAGCTCAACTAACAATTTACCCAAGTTTACGTTGCTTGACTGGCGGCAAGACTTTGGAGGTTTAATAGATCATGGCGACCTGTATTATGATTTGGCTAAACTATATGGAGGGACCAATATTTCATATCGACTAATTAAAAAAGGAGATTTCTCGTTTGACATGAGCGGCCAGAGCGCTTATTACAATTACTCTATTGGAAACGATTTATTGGAAGCAAGAGAGGAATTTGAAGATTTCATTCTGAAGAACGGGTTCGACCTTAAGAAAGTCAAGTTGATTACCGCTTTAATCTTTCTTAACATGGCTCCCTTACATCATAGTCCGTTCGATATGATGTTGTATTTCATGGGCAAATCGCGACTCTATACCGCATTAAAAGATATGGGGAAAATACAATGATACAAGCAAAGTTAGCCATAGGCCCAATGAGCTCAGAGATTATTGAGGCGGTTTTTAGATATTCACACTATATGCGAGCGCCATTAATGCTAATCGTATCGAAAAACCAGATAGACCACGCAGGAGGATATGTGAATAAATGGACGACAAAACAGTACGGAGAGTGTATACGTGAAATGAAATCGCTCTACCCCCAAAGTAATGTAGTTATCTGCAGAGATCATTGCGGCCCGGGATTTAATGGTAATATGGATATCCAAGACGTATACAAAACCATACAATCAGATATCGAGAATGGTTTTGACCTGATACATATTGATTTTTGTCATATGCAAGGCGATCGAGAGCATGTTCTTAACGAGTCAAAAAAAGCAGTGGAGTACTGTTTGCAGCTCAATCCAAATATCTTACTTGAAATAGGAACCGATGAAAATATGGGGACAAACTATGGTGCAATGAATATTCGCGAGATTGAAAACGAGCTCGATTTCTTCTCTAGTTTTTGCAAGCCAGAGTTCTTCGTAGTGCAAACAGGCAGCTTAGTTATGGAAATAGGACAAGTTGGGTCCTTTAATGCACCATTTGTAAAACAGATTGGTCATACTATTCGTTCTAGAGGATTAAAACTAAAAGAGCACAATGCAGATTATTTAACTAAAGACCAGATAGCCTCGCGTTTCGGCCTCGTTGATGCAATGAATATTGCACCACAGCTCGGCGTTATTCAAACTCAAACGATACTAACAAAATGCTCAATATACGGAGTAAACACGAACGAATTTATTGAAGAGGTTTATAATGGAGGAAAATGGAAGAAATGGCTACATACAAATACTGCTGAAAATAAACATCTTTGTGCAACTATTGCGGGCCACTACCATTTCCACTCTAAGGCGTATAAAGATATCATACAGCAACTAAGTAAACACGAAGATATTCGTGAGACGATTATCAACAATATCTTTGCAACAATCGAACACTATGATAAGTCTTTACAAGGAGGCAACAATGGATAAATTATTGCAAGGAAAGACAATCCTGATAACGGGTTCATCTAAGGGAATTGGTGCAGCAACCGCTCGGCTTGCTAAGAAATATGGGGCAAATGTCATTCTTCATGGAAAAAGCCAGTCTGAAGAGCTTCTTTCTATTGCACATGAGCTTGACGCCCCTCATATTATCTGTGATGTGACTGATGGGGCCGAGGTTAAAAAGCAGATAGGCTCACTCAGAGTCGATATTTTGGTAAATAACGCAGGAATAAGCATCTCAAAGCCGCTTCAAGAGCTTACGGAGGAAGACTGGCAGCAGACGTTCAATACAAACGTCTTGGGAGCGGTTAACTGTTCAAAAGCAGTAGTTCCTCATATGCTTGCCGGAAAATATGGTAAGATTATCAATGTTGCTTCTATTAAGGGCCATACTGCTACCGCGGGCAGGCCAGCCTTCGCTGCTTCAAAGGCCGCACTTCTTGCCCTCACAGCAAGCATGGCAAAAGAGTTTGCGCCTTTTATTTTAGTGAATGCCGTTTCTCCAGGGTTCACAGAAACAGAAACAACACGCAGTGATTGGTCAGAACGTATCTACAAACAAATTGATGGCTCCCTTCTTAAAAGAGCTGCTAAAGCTGAAGAGATCGCCGAAGTCATCCTTTTCTTAGCGAGCGATAAATCTAATTATATTACCGGTCAAACAATCATAGCAGACGGAGGTTATAGTTTGAGCATATAATATGGGTGACGAATTTTTTGAGCGAATTGAAGCAAGTCAAGTATATGCTGAAAATGGCCAGTATATCACACCACAGAAGAGCATCTGGGGATCATCGATTGTTCTTAACCCCACGACGCGAATTAACAAACTGACAGGCGAAGGTTCCACTCACTTTCACAAAAGTCGCGGGGAAGAATATATTTTGCTTGATGGCCAGATAAGCGTGTATCGCGCAGAGCTCTCTCCAGATAAAGAAAAAACAATCGCAAGCATGAAAGAAATTATTATGCACCCCGGAGATAAGATTTTCATTGCACCAAACACCGTCCATACGGCGCTCAATCTTTCCACAGGACACTCAACCTTTGTTGAAATAACGCACGGGATGTATGAAGAGAAAGATGTTCATAGAGTCTATGATAAGGCCGGTCGGGACGCTGAATTAGCGCAGGAATGGGCTGGACTCGGCTACCAGGCAGGACTAAGTATACGTGACCTGGTCCCGCTGGCAAAAGCTCGGCTTGCTACTAAAGAAACGAGCTGGCCATATACAGAAGAAGGTGCTAAAGTTGTAGCAAAGCCTTGGGGCAGGGAGGTATGGCTCAACTACCGTGCAGGAGAGGAAGTCGGGACAAAGCCAAAGAAATATGTTTTCAAAAAGATCTATGTGAATGCAGGCACTCGCATGAGCTTCCAACATCATGAAATGAAGCAAGAGGTCAATTTCCTTATTGCCGGTAAGGTAGAAGCCTGGCTTGAAAATGATAAAGGCGAAATCGAGAAGAAGATCATCGGTGCCGGTAGTATCTGGGAAATTATGCCTCCCCAAAAGCATCGTATGGTTGCACTAGAAGACTCGATTCTTTTAGAATGCTCAACCCCAGAAGTTGATGACGTTGTTCGTCATCAAGACGATACGGGAAGATCTGACGGCAGAGTGGTGAGCGAGCATAAAGGATAGAAAATTATTTCTTCTCAGCTTTCCAAGCAGAGTCGTATGCGCGAGCAGTCTCCACTAAATCCAGCGGCAAATCATTTTGAGCTACGCACCACCCTTTAGCCGGCCAATCCGCTAGCCGCAAAAGCTCTGCAGCAGCTTCTTTCTGGTCAATTAGCCTTTCAGGATCGAACTCATAATCCGTGCCCACTCCTTGTAATGGATGCTTAGTAGTAAAACCAATACGACCAGCAACAGCTTCACACTGGGCCATTATTCTTCTAAGTGAAGTTGGATGAATAACGAGAGTCAGGCCATTATGAGCCAGCCCTTCATTAGCTATACGCCCAAGACCCATTTCCAAGCATTCTCCGCCATTCGTAGGCTTTGCCTCAACGTATAGCTTGTCTACGGGAAATCCAGGCCTATCAACAAGCAAAGCTCCGAGATAGTGTGCTTCAGGAATAGCAAGCCTAGCAAGCGAACCAGAATCCTTTCCGATACCCCCGACAATCATAGCATAATCTACAAGCCCAGCCCTAAGCAACTCTTCCGTTTTATCTGCAACAAGCCTATCTGCTCTACCAAAGACTAAAGCCCAGTCAGAATGATTTAAAGGGCTGCTTTTGCTCAAATAATCAAACATAGTATCGATACTTGAAGCATCTATTTTAGTCATAAAAAATGAAGAATAATTGCCTTTTTAAGGATTTGGGCGTTAAAAAATAAGCAGTAACACCAAATATTTAAACGCCTTTCAGCAACATCTTAGATGCAAAGCCAAACTCCAATAGACGTTATATTCGCAGGACTAATAAGAGAGCATGAGGTGCTGGAGAGATCTGTCAAGGATTTGGTAGCCCTGAGAAAAAAAAGATTAATAGACAGAATCATAATATCTACCAAAGTAGGCGAGTCTGATAAACACTCCACCATAATGCCCTTTCTCAAAAAATATAACGTAGAGATCATAGAAGCTGAAGATCCCGAGATAAACAAAAATAGCCCTTACTACGGCAATAGAGATTTTGTCTGGTGCCAGATGAAAAATCTTGAGGTTGGATTAAATAGCATAGAAAGCGGAAAGTTTGTATTAAAAACGCGCGCCGACGTCTATATAGAACCAAGATTTATTGAAAAACTCGCGCGGGAAAAAGAAACTCTTCTTAAAATAACCAAATCTCTTCCAAATGGCAATGTCTTCAAATACAAGATATGGGTACCTTGGTTCGAGCTTGCCAAGCCTTTCTTTATGGCCGATGAGTGTTTTTTTGGTCTCAAGGAAGATCTTAAGAAACTCTACAATTATAATAAAGATTACTTTGAAAAGTACGACCTAGGGCCAGATGTACATCATGTTATGCGTTTTATAGACCCGTTCTTAGAAAAATACCCCGTTTTTTATTCGTCAATGCAAAAATACAGTAAAGATAGGAATATGAAAAATTTTGTTAAAAGAAACTATCCAAAATTGTACGAAAAACTAAAGCGCTACTATTTTCTTAAAAAAGCTTCAGAAAATAGCAGGTTTAACATTCTCAATTCACGCTTGAAAGATCAAGATTATATCAACATTCTTGCAGCCTATTACTACGTTTTGCATAGCCATTTTTACATAGACTTAGTATCTTTCAAGGATCAAATAGTCTTTAGGGACTTTTACTCGGGCACGCTACCTCGCTCCAATAATAAAATAGCAGAAAATAATTTTTCTAAAGAAAAAGTTCGCTTTCCAGGTAGCGGTATGATTTACTTCTATGAAATGGGTTTCATCAACGCGCTCCTTGAAGGGAATCTTGAAGAAACGCCTTTGGCAAATAAGTTGTTAGAAGGCATTAAGCATTTTGAGCAACTGTAATGCTCTTTCTGCGATTTTTTGCTAGTAAGAATAAGAGAACAACCACTTCCAGACCAGCCATAGCCAGTAAAAGAAGCATCATTCTTTTATTGTCTTCACTGTCTGCGATTTCCACAGGACGCACTTGAGTACTTGTAAGGATCATTTTTTGCAGATCTTCGTTAATCTTTTGTGAGAGAATTTCAGCTCCGATATAATTGAGGTGTGCTGGATCGCCGAATAAATAGTCTTTTTCTGCGAAAAGGTGCGAATAATCTAAAACGCTATAATGGTCGATAGTCTCGTTAACCTGCTCAAAAATAAAGTCATAATAGCCTTCTTCGGTGATATTATATGCTGTCAGCGCTGCTTTATACTCGTTCGTGTAGGGATATTGAATGAAAACAATATTTACCCCATGCTGTTCCGCGAGCTCAAGCGTCTTGATGAAATAGTCAAAAGAAACATTGCTAATACGCTCCTGGCCTTCAAATGTGTCTTTATAGTTGGCTAAAGCTATTGCTTGTTTATCATCCAACGAAAAATTGCCTTTATTTCTTAGCCAACCAAGGGAATTTACCTCGCTCAATGCAGGCTGATAAAGTAAAATGCCAAACTCTTTGCCATTTCCGATAACGGGGATGTTTGCTTCTCTCCATAATTGTGGTAGTGGCTCGTGTCGTACGTGGCGCACTTCTGCCAGTGAAACAAAGTCAGAGTAAAGCTCCAGCTCGTTGAACAGGTTGGTTTGATCCGTAAGACGCGTAGAAAAAGTATGAAGATCAAGTTCTAATACGATAGTATCAACGCTTACGTTCTCATGTTCAAGAACTTTCCGAAGCTTATAATAGCTTTTAATATAATTCTCCGCCCCTGATGCGTAATTATAGGAATCAGGGATATATTCTGGATTAACCGCATGAAAGGCATGTGAGTCTCCAAAGAAAAGAGCGCTGAAGTGCCGATCAGGATCTGCCGAAAGCGCCTGTTGATATAAAATTTCTTTCTTATAAAACGTTTTTTGAGACAAGACAAGACTAAAATAAGCCGCATTAACGAGTATGATCACAACGGCCGTGATTATCACAAAGATAAGCAGTCTGAAAATGGGGGAAAGTGCACGCATATTAAAACTGGAAGTAAATAAACTGCCTCCTTTCAAATACGCCAAAGAGTAAGATGAGTAAGATAATGAGGAGATAAAGGCTCAATCGTAACCATTGCGGTTTAGTCGAGAGGAAGCTTCTCATGCCGCGATGCTCCTGGATAATATGTACTGCCTCCATGAAAGCGATAGCTGCAAATGCAATAATAATCTCAATCAAGTCTAGTCCCAGGCTCTTCCCGCCAACCCCCAGGGAAAGGTCGCTGAAAAGATGCGTAATAATATACCAAGCATCAGCGAGACTATTTGCTCTAAAGAAAATCCATGCAAAGCAGACAAGAGCGAAAGTCACAACAACTCTCACGCCAGCATCGAATATCTTAAAACGGGAGAACCCTGTAGCATTCTTAACTCGAGTGCGTAGCTTCGAAGTCATAACCCCGATAATCATATACATTCCATGTAACGCGCCCCATATAACGAACGTCCATGAAGCGCCATGCCACAAGCCGCTAATAAGGAATACGATCAGGATATTCAAATACCATCGTGGCACCGCAACTCGGTTGCCCCCAAGCGGAATATAAAGATAATCTTTAAACCAAGTAGAGAGCGAGATGTGCCAGCGACCCCAAAATTCACCGATCGATTTTGCATAGTAAGGCCGTTTGAAATTATCCATAAGGCGTATCCCGAGAACCTGTGCCGCCCCGATAGCTATATCAGTATAGCCTGAAAAGTCGCAATAGATTTGAATGGCAAAGAAGAAAGTCGCTAGCAGTAATGGTCCTCCACTATAACCGGTAGGATCCCCATAGACTGTATCCACTAACACAGCCACTCGGTCAGCTATTACTACTTTTTTGAAAAAACCCCACAACATTAATTTCAACCCGTCTACCACGCGTTCCGTTTCAAAAGAATGCTTTTCCCTAAATTGGTGGAGAAGGTTCTGCGGTCTCTCAATCGGGCCAGCAACGAGCTGAGGAAAGAAAAGAACATACAGTGAGAATATACCAAAATGCCGTTCAGCTTTCTGATGGCCGCGGTAAACTTCAATAGTATAGCTCATTGCCTGAAAGGTGTGGAAAGAAAGTCCAATAGGGAGAAGAATAGCAAGAAATGGCAAATTAGTCTGTATTCCCAAAGGCTCAATGAGAAAAGCCACATTCTCCCGGAAGAAGTTATAATATTTGAAGACGGCCAAAACGGCCAGGTTGGAAATAATACTCATAACGAGAAAGAGTTTTCGTTTGCGACCACTACTTCGTTCTATCAGTTGTGCCGCAATAAAGTCTACTACGATCGTAAATCCAAGAATGAGGATATAGATGGGCACAAAAGACATATAGAAATAACAGCTTGCAGCAAGCAACAAAATCCAGCGGTAGCGATGGGGTAGCACAAAGTAGAGCGCAAGAACTAATGCAAAGAAAATAAGGAAGGGAAGTGAGTTAAATATCAGGTAGCCAAAAAACAATGATTCGAATGCCATATTCCCTTACATAGCCCTCATACTCCGGAGGCAGCCGGTTGCTTAGTGACATAATAATCACCGATAATGAGGTGTTTAAGCCTGGAACGCGTCAGAGTGCTAAGAGCATCTTCAGGAGTACAAACAATAGGTTCTCCATGAATATTAAACGAGGTATTGATATTTCTAATTTTCTTTGCGTGCACTTTCCCCTGATATTTTTCTAGTGCCTTTCTGATATCTTCCTCGGAAAAGCTATTATCCAAATAAAAGTCTTCAAGCAAAGCAGCCGTGGCCGTATGGCCATCATGAATCTCCAGTATCTTCATACTAGGGCTTAGAAATGAGGTATAAAAAGTTATTTGCTATCGATAATAAGGTAGTAGAAAGGCACCCCAATAGAAATAACGGCCAGTAACAGAAGAATATAGAGGATTGCATATGCAAGAAGATTAAGCAGGTTATCAAGTACCCCATTAACCACATAATTATCAAAAGCCTGCTCAGGGTACTCATCTCGAGGTATATGGTAGAAGAAATGACTATGTGTTTGACCTAGGGATTCGAACACAGCCGGATTAAGCGATAGGGTTGTTTGATAAATCTTAAACAACGGTTGCCCGATATTCTCTTCCTCGCCCCGCACGCCACTGATCCACCCTCCGCCAGAGAGTTCCTCCGGTCTTGATTTTTCTTTAAAAAGCTCAATGAGCTCTTCCATCGATTGGTTAAACTCAGGCTGATCTTTAACAGTCCCCCATCCGCAATCATCAGCAACACACTCAATAAAAATGGTTTTTATGGGTTGGCGTGTACCTTGAGAACCGATTGAAGTAAGTTGCGGAAAGTAGGAAGCTTCGATATAGTTTTTATCATTGAAAGCCCATGCAATGGTGCCGCGGTAAATGCGTGAATCCACAATTACCAAGGTATTCTGATCAATAGATGATTCGACGTAAGTTCTTAGTTTGTCTATCCCGCTCTTGGACGTCAATGGACCATGAAGGCTCCACAAACTGTAGAGAAGAATCACACAAAGAAGCCCAATAAGTACTACGCCAGAATATTTTTTGATTTTTGTATGGTCGGTCGCCCATACTGCAAAAGATGCACCAAAAATGGCGAAAAAAGGAGAAAACGAGGTATAGTGAGTTTGTAGGACGATGGAAGATGCAATAAAACAAAGGCTAAAAAAGAACATACACAAGAGAAAAGCTGTACCGAATTTTTTGTCTGTTTTTCGGAAAGTTGCAAGAGAGTAAATAATTCCTATTGCCCCGATAAGGAAAAGAAGTAAGTCTTCTTGGATAAAATAATGGGTGACTACCGTATAGAGGTTTCTGCCAAGTTTACTTAAAACGAATCCTTCCTCATGATGGAGGCCTGGGCCAGTATAAAATTCAGCATTTATCCTTAAAAACTGGGCTAATGGCAAATCAACAATGCCTTTATCCTTATAGAGAAAGTAATTATACGCTATGATTGGAGTCATTGCCAATGCAAGAATTGCTATAAAGATAACCGCTCGCTTCAGATTATTTCTAAATTGTTTTTTATCTTTCCTATAACTCTCAATTATAATGCCGAGCATGAAGAATCCAAAGACAATCACAAAAACACCGGTGATTATCTTGACTAGTTGAGCTATCGCGAGGAAAACAGCAGCAATAATCGAAATTCTCTTTTTCTCCTTATATTCCTTAATGAATAAAAATGTTGCCATAAGGATGAAAAACATCATGGTTTGATCTTGGTAGCTTGCCGTCCAGGTAATATGGAAGACCGATACAGAAAGGAGGAAAGCAGCCACGAGACCCGCCCTTTTATTGAAAAGGTAACTTGCTATAAGATAAACGACTATAATCGATAAGGATCCAAAGATAACAGAAAGAGATCTGGCAGAAAGTAAACTCACTCCAATAATTCGATATACATAATCGGTGAGGTAGTACCATATCTGACTTTGTGTCAGCGTGCTCAACGGTGCAAGCTTCGAGACTCCAATGGCGTGGGTGCCGTGTACCATTTCATCGGCAACAGGAGGCAGGTTTGAACTAACGATCACTCTTAAAATAAGGCCCAAGAGCACAACCAGTAGCAACCACTTGCGTTCATCGTTGGAAAAGATAAAATCAATGATCCTGTCCAATAGGGGTTTTTTCCCAGAATGTTCCATCACAAACAAAGGAATTTTGATTTATAATTCCTTCTTCTTCATTGAGCGCAGGAAAGGAAATACTACTTTTTCCCTGCACTTCCTTTCTTCCCTGGACCTAGTCTTTTTCCCATTTTATAAGCTGATTCGTCATAGAGTCACTTTTATACCCTTTTTCCTCACCCATACAAACCTTTAAATTGCTTGATCTTGCTTAGGATTTATGGAAAAAAAGAAAGTCGCCCTTATAACAGGTATAACAGGCCAGGATGGATCGTATTTAGCAGAATTTCTGCTAGAAAAGGGGTATTTCGTGAGGGGCATTGTACGGCGCGCCTCTACTCTTCATACCAGTCGCATAGATCATCTCTATAAGCTCTATAATCCTAACTATCTCCAAGATTCAGAAGTGCAATTCGCGCTTTATTTTGCAGATTTAACTGATGCTTCAAGCCTGCGCTCAGTGCTTGAGATAGTTAAACCAGATGAGGTCTATAATTTAGCCGCACAGAGCCATGTAGGCATTAGTTTTAACAACCCCCTCTCTACTTTTGACATTAATGCTCTCGGTGCGTTGCGTATGCTAGACGCAATACGCGACATGAAACTATCCTGTAAATTTTATCAGGCTTCTTCTTCAGAAATGTTTGGTGCATCTCCTCCTCCGCAAAATGAAGACACGCCCTTTCAACCGCAAAGCCCTTATGGGATTTCGAAGGTTGCAGCTTTTCACTTAGTAAAAATGTACAGAAATGCTTACAACATATTTGCTTCAAATGGTATTCTCTTCAATCACGAGTCCCCCCGCAGGGGCCATAATTTCGTAACACGAAAAATAACTCGTGAACTGGCAAAGATTGTTGTGGGCGAGATCGATAAAGTCAAGATGGGTAATCTCGACGCAAAAAGGGATTGGGGATTCTCCGCAGAGTATGTGCAGGCCATGTGGCGCATCCTTCAGCACGATAAGCCCGATGACTTTGTGATTGCAACAAACG
>CAYHLN010000007.1:0-24432 GCA_964357505.1 Candidatus Woesearchaeota archaeon
ATGTTCACTTTAGAGGAGTCCATAGAAATTATAAGGGCAAGCAAGGATCTCGATGTTTTGTTAGATATTACAAAACGCCTTTGATTGATGGGATGACTCTGGCTTAAATCTATCAAAGATAGCTAACCAAACATTTAAAACCAGCTTCTAGTGCGCACTATCATGATAAGAACGATAGATCCCATAGTGCCAGAAAGCCAGATCCATACAAGAAAAGGCAGGTTTAGCGTTCAGCTTGAAATACCCCCAGAGTCTACGCTTACCGCTCAGGATATTGATAACATCCTTGCATATGCAAGTTGGGACAGAGATCCTAACACCGCTGAAGGCAAGGAAGGCGGCAGATCCATCCTCATATCAAGAGAGCGTCCTCGCGCATTGAAAGGCCTCGAGTTAAAAGCGTTACAAGTAAGCGGTATTGGATCCGTTCCGATGGAGTTTAGAGTAGGGAGTGCGTTCAGTACTCTTCCTGACGCCCTGTTGACACCTCCATCTTCAGATAATTTTATGAAAGGGCTTCCAGGCACGATTATGACCACAACTCGAGTTAGAGAAGGAAGATTGTACAATAGCAAACCTGATTATCGGGCAAGAGGAACGTATACAGAGCCGGAGCTACAGATGAAAGTTCAAAAAACGCGCAAAGCCGCTAAGCTCTCTCTTGAGAGTCTGACTGCCTCACCGCTTGAAGCAGTAGGACGCTATCTTGATGACGAGTTACAGGATAAGAAAGGCGGACAGTTTGGATTCATGGTCGTACCGACTCCTAGTGTTCATCAGGAGCGTATTATGGGACAAATATACAAAACATATGCACATGAATTAGAAAATGCCCCGGAGTCACTCAACGCTCAACAGATATTTATGTTACTCTATAATATATGCGGTGCGGCATTGGGGCAGATATATCCCGCACTGAAGGATCTTCATGAAAACGGACGTCACGTGCATCTCCAACCACACCTCTCCAATATGTATTCGATGCAAAATGGCATCTATATGATGGATTGGTCGACCCTTGAGGAACTTCGTGGTAAGCCAGACGACCGTCTACGTGCTCGTTTTATTGATGTTAGAATACCCATCCAAAATGTGCAGAATACCTTTGCACAAGCATTAGGAATGAATCAAGAGGCACGGGAGAAAATTGATCCCGTCCTTATAGAGCTTGGTCTTGAGCTGTACAGGGGAGGGGATGATGAGATAAAGTTTGAAAGTCTCCTCTGGCGAGCCCGTGAGGCAGGCGTTCAACCGCGCGATCATGCAGATGTAATGGTGCAATGGATGAGGGACGAAGGGTATGAGGGTTTCCCTAACATGTTCCCACGCCGATAAAGATGCGTACGCTTTATTGAACCTAAGAGCTAGCGCTAGGTAAGGTTAAATAATTCAGTTCTTTCTTTCAAGGATGTATAAAATAAACGTAAAGATCAAAGGCTGTAAAAATATTGATGACCTTGGAGATTTTATCCGAACTAACAATATAAAAGTGGTGTTATTTGGCGAGTATCATGGCTTTTTGGGCCAAGACAAACTACAACGAAAAATAATACAAGTAACGCGGCCAGACTTCTTTCTTTATGAAATGCTAGAAGAGAGCAAAATTATGAACAATAAACAAGCACGTATCTTTCTAAACAAACCAAACAATCAAGATTTCTCATTTATTTGCACGTACGGGTACTTGAAACCCATGATAAGGCTCGCCAGAGCCTTCAGTCTACAGATTATTGGGTGTGATATTAAGAACATGTGCATAAAAAATAAGAATTGGAGTAAAATATCCCATAAAGAGAGAATTGCAACATTTTCTGATAAGGAAGCGGAGATAATAACTAGAAAAAGAGAATTACGACAAGTTAAGATAATTAATAAGTATTCTTCGAAAGGTTTAGTTTTTGTAATATTAGGAACCTATCATCTGAGAAGAAACAGTGTGGTTCTGTCACACTTAAAAGACAAAAAAGCAATTATCATTAGGCCGTCGTTTGATTGGAGAGAAAGATTTAATGATCGCAAGAAGTTTAAGGATTCGGATGTTTCGTATAATCTGAGGATGGTGTCTTAGATTTCAGGCATATAGGTCGTTTTCTCTTCGCTCACAACCGTTATGTAATCAAACTTCTCAATAGTTTCTGGAAATTTTTTCTCCATTATATCAAATATATCTAACATTTCTTTTAATGATTTAACATGGAGTTCTATTTCCAAAGTTTCACCACCAATTGTTTTGTCAATTTGATATATGTTGGGATGATTATGACAAAAATTAATTATTTGATCAACTGAATCATAGTTGCTTAATCTAATTTCGGCCTTATAGAACTCATATCCCAATTTGCTCACGTCAATCATTGCACGATATCCTTGTATCACTCCTTTTTTCTCTAGTTGTTTTATTCTATAGCTAATAGCTTCGGCAGTCATTTTCATTTTATGAGCTAATTCAACGGAAGAAATTCGAGCGTTTCTGGATAATTCTGTTAATAATTTTAAATCTTTCAAGTCAAATCCCGCCCTGTCCTTCCCCCCTAAAATCCTAACTGGGGAATCATCTTCTTTTTCAATTAAATATGACTTTGAATAATGATAGATTGGAGAGTATATCGAAATAGCATAATTTCCTATATTCTCTAAGTAATTTTTCAAGATGTCCTCCCATACGCTATAAAATTCGTAAATATCCTTTACTGCAATACCCAGAGCGACATCCCACTTTCCCGCGATTAAAACAACGGCCCATATCTTGCTTTCTTTTTTTAAGTTTTTTAGAATTTCTTCTTTCTTAGACGGAGAGAGATTTCTAAATTTTAAATAAACTCTAAAAGTTGTATATCCTAGTCTTGAAGTATCAATCATAGCAAAGTAACCTTTTATGAAACCTTCTTTCTCAAGTCGCTCAATTCTATATCTGACAACTTGCTTTGATAACTGCGCTTTACGGGCTAGCTGAGAGTAAGTCAATCTGCCATCTGTATCTATTAGATATAATAGGCGCATATCTTTCTTATCCAATTCTAACGGGCTTAGTCGTTTCATATTTTACTTAGCCTATCTATATTTATAATTCTTTTGGTTTTGACAAAATAATAGACAATAAGTTATAACAATATAGGGTTTTACTATTAAACTATGAAAGACGATAAGAAAACAAACGAGAGCAAAAACTCGCTTGAACTCAATAGAGAAGCCGATAGACTTCTAGCAAGAGAAGGGTACGACATTTTTGGAAGACCCAAGGGAGAAGCAGATTTTCTACAATCAAGATCTGAAAGAATGTATATCAGATGCGCATATAGGGGGGCTTCAAGGAGAAAAAATGGCTGATTATACGCCTGAACAAACGCAGGAATTTAGAAGAGAATATCAAGAAACTTTAAATAAAGCAGAAGAACTAGCCAAAAAGTTCAAGACTGTTTTCTCGGATGAAACGCTAAGAAGATCTCGATTATGGAGATTTTATGCTGAAGACGTAGGAAACTATCAGAAGGCGGTTCCTGAAGGGGTGAGAAAACAGTTAGGGTTAGAAAAAAAGCTTAATGAATTATTTAATATAACTTAGACAAGTTGACTTTTTAAAAAATTGGAACACTTATGCCCTCCACCCTGGCCAATCAGATATACTTCCTGTCTAATCTTCAAGGACGCACATAGTATATTGCGCCGACAGCTAGCCATATGTTCAAGTTATACATTTATTGTTAATCTTTCAAAATTGCCATTAAGTTCATAGTTATCTTGTCTTTCCCCCTTATTCTGCCTCTATCAACTTCCTTAGCACCCAAATCTTTCACTATTAAATCCAATTGTGCTTCAAGATCTTCAAATGGAAAAGACTGCATGCCCTTCTGACCTTTAACCTTCCCAGAAAGCACTTTACTTAACGAGCAATCGCCATCTCTATAGAATATTTCCAATGCAGTTATAGCCTTTCCAGTACAAGCTTCTCTTACTGCCAAAGTATATTTGCCTTTTGGCTTTGAGGCTCTATCAGCTATTACCTGCTTACAAAATGTTTCATAAGACCGATATTTTCTATTAAAAGACCTAGTTATAGAGTCAATACTAAAGCAACTATAATCAAATTCAACATTTCTGTTTGTCATATCTTTTCTCAGAAATAAGGGTATAACAGATTTTACCCGATTAATATCGGTTTAAAGCTTTTTAAGCATATTTGGAAGAAGTGCAATTTCTGCTTTTCTTAGGTGTTCCTGACAAGTGGAATAAGACACTCCTAGACTTTCAGCTAATTTCTTTATCTCTACCTTTCTAGGATATTCATAGTATCCATGTTTAAATGCGGCAATAATAACTTTCTTTTGTTGTTCTGTTATCTTAGGAGTTATATTCAATAAAGAAATATTATCTAGTTTGGAATCATTGATCGAAATCAATCTTCCTTCATGATGTTTGACAGCCGAGTCAGATAATTGGAAAAGCTTGTTCCTTTCAAATGAGCCAACATACCAATATTCAAAGCCATCCTTTGAGTTTAAGATAGGTTCGATATGGATAAAGGTCTGGTCATAATAAGTTTCCATATCTGCTTTCTTTATCTCAGACAAAGGATAACTAATTAGGATATTAACAAATTCCTTATTCACTTCTAACTTACTTATTCTCTTATCTTTCTTCAAGTCTACTAAAAATGAATCCGATGCTTTTTTATCTCCTTCAATAGTGCCAATAACAGAGAAAAAATATCTATTTCCATTTTTATAATGATTTATAGGGTATGCATAAAAATTAATTCCATATTTCTTAGTTCTCTCAGTAAATATATCTCCACTATATTTTAAAGAAAGTTTCATTACCCACATACCGATATAGGTCGGTTTAGGTTTATATATTTTTCTTAAATCAAGCCATATCTGGAATGTAATGCCCCCGGACCGTTTGAACTTTCAATAAAGAGAATGGCGTCGTACAACGTAAGTTTATATAATCGCATATACAAGGCATAGTATGAACAGAAGAGGATTATCTGGTTGGCTGACGTGGGCAATAATCTTTTTGGTAGTTGCCATAGTTGCAGGGGTATTTGGATTTGGATTAATTTCGGGAGTTTCATTTTCGATAGCAAAGTGGTTGGCAATAATCTTTGTAATCCTCTTCATAATTACAATTATAGCTCACGCTATAAAGAGGGCTTAATTATGATGAAATCAAAAAAGGAGGAAAAGTAAAAATGGCAAAGAAAACGAGAGGCGGCCGGATGACTGCTGCAAAAGGAAGGGCGGCAAAACGATCTGCCGGTAAGGGTCATGTAAAGAACAGACCTGCCGGAAAAAAGATAATGAGGACTTAAAATGATTGTTAACACACTATTAGGAATTATAGCGGTTATAGCCGCAGTTTGGGTCATTTACGACGTCCTTGTAAATAACAAGAGGTTATCTGATGGGATGAAAGTACTGTGGATAGTATGTGCGATTCTATTCAGTATAATAACCGCGATAATTTACTATTTTATCGGTAGAAATCAAAAGAACGACCTATTTAGGAAGAATAGGAGATAAAGTGGAACAAACGAAAGAAGATAAATTAGACGAAATAATGACGCGTATCAATGAAGCAAATAGTTTGTACCGTATTCCTCGGTAGCACTGAGAAAATAAAGGAGACTCTATGTTGGCCTCTTTGCTTATAACGTATTTTGAGACATTCAAGGAAAGGTTCGACTAAATAGTTACGTTGTTGATTTTTTCGGCAAGTCTTTTGTAATATGAGGATTCTCTCGTTTGAATCTATGTACAATGCGGCTGATTAACGGAGCTTCGCCGCTTTTGAGATAGAGGTACCCTGTTAGAGCAGAGAGAAGTGCTCCAGCGTCATTAACAATAAGGTCCCACATCGTATCAATGAGCCCTGATTTTTGCATATTTAATCCAAAGAGTTGATCCATACCAAATTCGAAAATTTCCCATATTCCCCCAATAGCTGCGGCAAGAGAAAATGAAAAGAGCGCAATGCTCGCTGGAGCGGCGATGACCCTTTTTCTTCTATAGAGAATCAAAAGAATAAGGAATCCCACTAACCCAATAATAATGCCCGTGAGGGTATGCAGCACAAGATCCCACCACCAAAATGCGACATAGTACCCTCTTAGTTCTCCCAGAAAGATTGATCCGTATATCAGCAGAATGATGCCTATTTCAAACTCTATCGGAATATCAATGTTATAGCGCCGCTCAATAAGAAGAACAAGAAACGTGAGCATGAGCGCAAATAGGGCAATTCCTAAAACATACCAATTTTCTGATACAACAGACCTGTAGAGTGCAACCAAGAGCGTAATGCGAACAAACCATAGAAAAAAGAAATGAAATTTCTCCAGAAAAGGATCTTTCTTTGCTAAAGGAGGTCGAAGTGATTTCTTCATGACTACAAGAAGGTTCATTTACTTATAAAGGGGCGTAGCAAAAAAGACTCTTACGCTTTCTTTCTGAGATGCTAGGGCCAGATTTGTAACAACGCCGTACGAACCAGAATCAATGAAACAAACAATAAGTTGGTATAGAAAAGAATAAAATGGGTTTAAACCAAGCTCTTTTATGAAACCTGCAAAAACCATCTATCCTAATCAAGAAGATATTTATAATAAAATATTAGCTTTTATTAAAACGCAATTAGTGCCAGAAGTATCTGAAGCGTATCTTACGGGGAGTGTCGTAAGAAGAGAATTTGGTAGATATGCAGAAGAGTATCACGGACATAAGGGGAGCGATATTGATTTAGTAGTAATGATTAATCAAAAATATATTCCAAAAGCTTGGAAGAATCTCAATACAGAAAAGACGTGGTTTAATCTTTATTCTGGAGGAAAAATAGAAATTGATGGAGTTTATCATCGGTTAGACTTGCTTGTAGTTAAAGAGGGAATGGAAAAGTTTGCCATTCAGAGAATGAAGGATTTAGGTTGGATAGTTGAAAAAGTTAGATAAAAATAGCTAACTGCTACGGGTGTGTGAGACGCCCGGACCAAGCATCTACGTTTTCTCCAGCTTTACACAAAACTCACAATTCTTCTCAGGCGCACAAGCTTTGAAGCCCTGCTGATAGCCTTCCAAAATTGAGCGTGCAGTGGCAATAAGCTCTTTACGCACTTCAGGCAAAGAGAAAGCAACCCTATTGCTCCTAGAGTCCCGCGCAACGCCCTGTTCATCGAGCTCATACTCCAGCGGCTTCTCGTTCTTGAAAATATCGAGCGTTACTTTCTTTACATATCCGAGCCGCTGGGCCGCCAGCGCGTAAAACCCAAGCTGCCAATCTCTTTCCCGCGCGCTCGGTATATGGCTACCGGTCTTATAGTCAATAATCTCAATACCGTCTGCATGAAAGTCAATCCTATCTGCATAGCCAACAAAGCGCAGCCCCTCAAGCGTCAGGAAGAGTGCCTGCTCGTTCTTGGAGTCTTTGGTGTACTTGCTTTTATTGCGCTCAAAAAAGATTTTCAGTAATTGTTCAGCTTCATTCAACTTGACACCATTCCACTCGGTCTTTAACGCTAACTGTTGGGCGAGCGCGATAAACTGCCGATCACTCGTGAACAGCTCCTTGACGCCATCTTCAATGACTAAATGTACAAAGCTTCCTAATGAGCGCTGCTCCCACACAACGACTTCCTCAGGCATGTTGAATATGTACCGATATTCATACCTTTTTTGACACGTACTAAAGAGCGTAAGCGCAGAGGGCGAAAATATAATTTGCTTCGTCACGTCCCGCGGTGGTTCAATGACCGGAGGTGCTTCATCGCTCACTGTTCGTGTGAGATCTTGTGCGAACTGTATATTAGGGTTATCCTTATAGGCAATATCAGTGAGGAACTGGCTGACGTCATGCGGTTTGCCCCCATAGTGCTGTGCGTAGGTCAAGTACAGCCTGCCCTTTGTCCTGGTACAGGCCACATAAAACAACCGTCGTTCCTCCGCAAGCTGCTGTTCTTCCTGTTCCTCTTGAGGTAGCAGCGCAAGCTCGCCAGGTATGAGCTTGTTAGTAGTGACCGTAAGAATAGGGAACTTCCCCTGCGCAAGGTTGGCCACGATCACCACTTCATACTCCAATCCTTTAGTTGCGTGTGCCGTCATAATTTTCACGCCGCTCGTTTGCACAGGGGGCATCGGCAAGTCCAGCCCGAGGTGCGTCCGTGCATCTAGGTGCGCAAGAAACATCTCTAAATCAGTATATTCACGTTCACTAAACGCTTTCGCGTATTCAGTAAAAGCCTGAATTAAAGGCGTTTCTCGACTACCCTCCTCGTCGAGCGCAACACGAACCGCAATATGTGCCAGGAGTGAAGCGAGCGATTCGCCTTTGAAGGCAAGTAACTCGCGTAGCTTGGCACGTATGGCCTCAAGCTTTTTCTGCCCCTCTTCGCTTAATCCATCAGGATTTTCCTTGAGCAGTCGCTCGCTCACACTCTCAACACCCCTATGCTCTTTTACAAACTTGCCCAATACGCTCAAATCCTCGCTTGAAAATCCATGACTTTTTGCAATAGTCCACCAAGCAGCGCTCCCTCCAGTCTTTTTCTGCACAAGCTTATCAATAACAATACAAATACTCCGAATAAGCTCAATGATGGGATGTGCAAGCAGCGATTGTCGCTTTGATGAGCTAAAAGGAACCTGCTTCTGCAGCAGCGAGCGTTTGAGCATGCTTGCCTGATTATGCGTTCTAAAAAGCACACAAATCTCTTCTGGTTTTACACCCCGAGCAAGCTCAGCCTCAATAATCTCGCCTATCTTTCGCACTTCCTCGCTACTATCAAGCAGCTCAAACGCTTGAACAGGATCACCGTCGTGCGCTCGCGCATTCATAACGGGAAAGCATTCTTCTTTAGTCTTATAGTTGCGCTCAATAGCCGCATGAGCTACTCTCAAGACGCTATTTGGCGAGCGATGCGATTGATCCAGCTTAATCAGGTCATGCGTGCCGTAACGCTTCTTGAATTCGTCAAACGTTCCTTTGTACGCACCTCGAAACTGGTAAATCGACTGATTCAAATCACCAACAATAGTAATGTTCCCCCGAGGTGCAAGCGCATACAACAAGTCAAGCTGCACCTTATTAGTGTCCTGAAACTCATCGACAATCACATACTGGAACTCATTCGCTAATGCAGGATAGCGCTCCAGTAGCTGTAACGCATACATGTGCAAATCTGCATAGTCAAGCAAATGCTGCTTCGCTTTAATCTTCTCATAGCTTTTCCAGCTTTGCAGGAAACGCCGTTGCTGCACATACGTCTGCAACCGATCAATCTCTTTCTTCATCTCTTTACGTTCCTCTTTGTCGAGCTTGCTGGAGTGGTGCTTCAAGGTACGACGCTCCAGCTCAGCTTCCGGATTCTCTGGGAAGTCTTTAGCAATCTGTAAAAGAAACGCTTCATATTTGGTAACATCAATAAGAGCGTCTTTGAGCGAGCTAATCGCTTCCATATACTGTCCACATCGGATAGGCACGGTCTTGAAGTACTGGTAGAGCATAATCATACCATCCTCAGGAGTGATAATCTTGAATTTCCTATTGAGCCCAATCTTATCGCCAGACTCACGTAGCAAATCACCACACAATCCATGGAAGGTACGCACAATCGGCACTGCATTCTCGCCAACCAAACTAACGAGCCGTTTATGCAGTGAATCAGCGGCCTCATTTGAAAACGTCACACACACGATACGCTGCGGCGCAAAGATGCCATTCTTCACCAAGTACGCCGCCTTCTCAGAAATCGTTCTCGTTTTACCAGTCCCTGCTCCCGCAAGGATGACACACGGCCTATCGACACACGCTAGTAGAAAGTCACCCATTCAACTCACAAGGTCTGGCAATTAAAAAGGTTGTTATGGTAGAATCTTATCATCTGAAAAAATAACTTTAAATAGCAAGTCAGAGCTCGTAATCGATGATTGATTTAAGAGAAAAGGGAATGAAAGAATCGCGAACAGTATGGGGGAAATGGAAGGCCCAGCTAGGTATCGGCTACCCCGTTAGATATTCATGTAGAAACATTGGAGACTATCTTGCCCATGGTGAGAACATAGAAAATGGGTCTATCGTTACACTACCTCAAGTTCGTTATTCAAAAGTTGGAATGTTTAATCCCTTCTGGAAAAGGTTTTGCCTTTCTCTAGAAGATATGACGGGTGAGCTCGAGGTATGGGTGCAATCCTCTAAAATGAACGGCGACCAAATGGATTTTCTGGAGGGGTGTCTCAATAAGGAAGCCATCTCAGGGACGCTACTCTATGATGTACAGCTTGTCCGCTCATCGAGGTTGCAAGGGGTACCGGCACCAATTGCAGAGTATCATCCTAATCCGATCTATTTGCGCTCATTTGAATTAGACCGCATGCCTCCTCATGATGATAGCGATGCATTCGCCAATATCTGGACGACTGTTCAAAGCATGTTCCCAAGTCCCAATATAATGGGAAATGGGCAAAGTTGTCCCGTCCCTCGATAGTATTTTAAATTGTTTGTTTCTCTTAGTTAGATGATTGAATATCTTTCCTATTTTTGGGTATTGCTCATTAACTCGGCTTTATTCGGTCTTTTCACCAAGCTCGCGGATTTGTGTGATGAGCACAAATGGAAGCCGTTCAAAGGAGCAGGAATTTTATTTGGGGTGTTCTGGGGAATCTTCGGCGCGGCAGTCGTCATTGGAAGCCCCCTATTGGGTTCTTTTTATCTAGCAATTCTTTTCCATTGGATTCTAAGAGGAAAAATAGATTACCTTAATCATAGAATAGCTACGGTTATCATCTTAATTTCATTGATAGCGATTGCAAGTCAATACGCTTTCGATTGGTATTTGTTTGGCATAGTTTTTGTATCCTTTACGATTTTTGGATTTCTAAGGGATTATAGAATAATAAACAAATCCTGGTTTATAGCATACAACGTATATGCTTACGTGATAATTGTTGTATTTGCCCTTATCAGTTCAAGTTATCTTATCGTGCTTTACTCATATTTATTAAACACGATCTTCTATCATATAGGAAAGCAATTAGGACATGAAAAATAACCAATTGAGTTTGCGCGATTTGCAGAAAAGGGTACAATCCTTGTGTAAAAAGAAAGGATGGGATAAGCTCTCTGATGAAAAGACATTTATTCTTCTTGTGGAAGAAGTTGGAGAGCTCGCGAAGGCAATTAGAAAAGAAAATAATTTCTTAGGGGAAAAAACTTCTGTATCAAGAGCTAATTTAGAGGAAGAATTAGCAGATGTTCTTTCTTATCTTGCAGATATAGCGAACAGATTTAATATCGATTTAGAGAAAGCGTACTTGGACAAGGAAAATAAGCTGATTTCTAAGTAACTATTTTAATTCCTGCATCGGAAACTGAACATACTTATGGATTTTCTCCATTTGCAAAAGATCAAGGTTGAGTAAATCGTCTTTCAGAACAGCACGTATCTCCTTCAATTTTTCCCCAAGTTCCAACGGATCTCGTGAAACTACGTAAATAACTGCAGTATAGGGTCCGATAAGGCGCGCAGCGTAGAAAACATGCGTGTTATGGTGCAAAAAAGATTCCAGCTTTTTGCTCGTTTCCTTAAGATTAACCAGCAAGTAAGTGGTATAGAGGCCGTATTGCTTATAATCATGTAATAACCCAAAATTGGTAATAAATTTACGCTTCGCGTAGCCGTTAATGCGATAGCGTATGGTCTCTTGGTTAAGTCCGCTCTTATCTGCAAGGTCACTAAATTTGATTCGTGGGTGCGCAATAAGCTGCTTGATTATTTTCTTATCAATTTCATCTAAAATGACAGGCGAGCGATCTTCAGAGAAAGCAGAGGTTACCGTATTGAGCCCATAGAGTTTATTCTTCCGATTAGTCGGTATCTTTGCATGTGCTTCTATGGGCGGAATGACATTGGTGAAGCGCTTCAAATACGAATTAAACTCAGCAATCGCCATGTCCTGAATCTCAACTATTTCAGAGATCATAAGCATGACTTTTTCCAACTCGTCTTTTGTTTTTACCAATGCGATAAGCTGCAAATCATATTTTCCATAACTCGAGTTAATTGAAATTAATTCTTTTATTTCTCCCAGTCGGTCATAATCAACATTCAAGTCCTTTACTCGTAGTAGGAGGTGGTAGTGCGTATAGCCGAGTAAGCTGTAATCAAATGATACTGAAAATCGAGATAAATTTTCTTCCTCAATGAGTTTCCTGATCTGATATTCAACCGCATCTTCCGAACAATGAAGTGATTGAGCGATATCTTTATTCGAGAAACGACAATTAATGGAAAGCAATTCTAGCAATTGTTTTTGTCTTAGGTTTAGCTCCATATCTTATTATTCCATAAATAGATTATAAATCTTTTGTTTTAATCGCTTTTCCAGCTAGGAATTCTTTAATATCCATATATTAACCACTTGCTTATGACAACAAAGATCACAGTACCGGAGAGATACAAAGGGGTGCAAGCAGCTAGTGGCAACTATGCAGGTTTAATGGGCCTGTCTGTGGGCAAGCAACAGTTCATGAATCCAGCCATTATGGAACACTATGCACGCTTTATGCAAGATCGCTTTACTCATAGCGTCTTACTTGTATGGGATTATCCTAAGAAGTATAACATCATGGCTCTTGATGGTCTTGATGAAGATGCTGCTGAAGGAAGAGCCCTCATGGCAGGCAATCAGTTAAGGAGTAATTTGGAAAAAGTAACTCGAGATTTCCCGACAGTTAAGGTCGCTCGCTGGCGACATTTCATGACGCCGAAATATCAACATAACCTCCAGGTGATGCGTCGTGCATATGAGGAAGATACAGAATTCAGAGAATCCTGCAAGGAGTTAACGCTAGATTTTCTCAGCTTGCCTGAGAATAAAGCAAAATGGAAAGATCCCAACAACCCTCCGATCGATATTGCTAAGGAATACGTATTGGACGAACTTGCTGGCCTTATTGCAGCACCATTTGCTTTCCGGTTGCCACTATGCGAAATCTATCCGGGAAGGAACGAACCACACGAGAGAGTACAGAATAGGGAGTTCGAGTTCTGTAAGGATCTTCATATCAAAGACGATCGTGTGTTCATGGAAGTATACCATGGCTCCTAAAGTACGTAGTTTCGAAGCTCGTGATGTTGCTCGCGTGCACGAGATGGGTATTACGGTGCCCGAATTCGCTGCAGGTCCAGAGCATCGCTTCTGGCCGCAAGCAACGCTCGAGCGCTTTGCAGAGCAAGGACTTTCATGTGTTGTGGAGGATGCGACCGACGTCGTTGGATTTTTGCTTGCCTCATACCAACCCATCACCGAGAAGCTAACCTGGGATAATATGTACCTCGCCTCAGGCTATCGTGGCCAGGGGCTGGCAGATGTTTGCTTCCAAGAATCATGGCGCCGCGCCCAACTCCAAGGGGCTAAGATTGCAGAGAGCTGGATAGCAAGGGACAATGATCCATCGCAAAAAATGCTCAAGAGATTAGGCTTTCAGGATTGTGGCACGTACCGCTGGATGCTGAAGTTCGCTAAATAGTTTCTTTATGCTTTGGCACTTCTCCACAATAACTCAAAATGCTTGCGGTAGCTATCCGCGACATGCTTATCTCTAATGAGGAAAGCGTAAGGGCTTTCGGTGAAAACAGCAATAGCGACATAATCGCCAACAATCGCGGTCTCTTGGAATTGTGCAAAATCTTTGTCAACATAGCGTATTTTCGTGAGCGGATTTCGCGCTATCTCGCTCCCGCCAATCTTCTTTACCGATTCATCAAATAGTTGTCGCGAAGGCAGCTTATTCTCAACTCGCCGCCTATGTAAGTTAAGCCACCAAGTCAGCCCCATAATTTCGCCTGTAACGGGTCCGCCGCCAAACGTATTATACTCTTTTCCTTGAGCGTTAATCATTATCTCATACACTTCCTTAATGCCGCGAATACCTTTGTAGACGCTCGCTTTTTCCTCAGCCCGATTTTTACTCTGCCTGGCCTTTAACTCCGGCAAGATTTCTTCAAATTTCTTCTTTTTATCTTCTATATAGGTAAAGAACTGCTCGGGGTCAGTCGCCTGGTAGATCTTACGTTTACCTTCAAGAATAAAGTTAATCACTCCTTTTTCTATCAAAGAATTAAGATCTCGATGTACGGTTGAGTTTGGCAAGCTAGACTTTTCAAGAATCAATCCAGCAGAAGAAGAGCCAAGCTCAAGCAATACCAAGTACACTTTTATCTCTGTCCTAGTCAGCCCTAAATCCTCAAGTATCTCAACATTCATTTATCCTACCAATAGGTAGGATAAATACTTAAATACTCTTATTTATTGTAACCACTATGAAAGAACAACTTAGAACAAGCAAAGCAGAGCACGATGGTCTAAAGAATATAGTAGTAACTGGCCCAGGCCATGTACGCTACTTGACTCCCGACTATGAAGTAATATGTAGGGAAGGTGAAACAGTCTGTAGTCATGCTGACTACCCTGCTATTTACGACAACAGACACGTAACGAGGTATGATTTTAACAAATCACGCGAGCATTGGATGGCTGCGATCTTTTCTACTTTTCTATCTCCACAGAACTTATCTTCTCTAGGATCGCAGGGAAAACAAGGAGCAAGTCTTATCGAAGTAAATGCTAAATGCCCTATTCTTGCTCTAGAAGATATTATTGCAGCACATATTGCACGTAAGGAATCAATGAAAGGGGAGGTTGTTGGAACATGAGCACAAGAAGAGAATTGCCTCCTTATGTAGACAGAACCTTTCTTGGTATTCCTCAAGGCGTAGCTGCCGCATATGAAAATAAATGGGGAGGGAATCTCGTAGCCTATCCACTTGATCCAGACCCCGTTACTGCTGACCCAGTCTATAATAAATTGCGTGAAATAACACGAAACCAAGAGACTCCTTTGGATTGGGAATCAGGCACTTGGCATAAAGGTCGCCGTTCATGGCTAAGAAGCAGAGCAGGGAAAGTAGCTTGGGGTATAAGGAAAGCAATGGTAGCAAGACAGATGGGCGAGAGACAGTATAATCATTTATCTAAAACACCTACCTGGCTTTTAAGATGGGAGTTTGCTCTCGCAAGTTTGCTGCATGAACGAATCGGAAGACCCGACCTTGAGGAAAATCTCTTTACAAAACAAATGAATTATTATGATTTACGTCATGAAAGAGAAAAGGCAATTGGTACATATCGAACATAAATTATTTTCCGGAAGATGGGGCCGTGTATTCTAAAAAAACCAAACTCCACAAGGTTTTTAAGCCCGAAATATAACCAATAACCATATACTCCCCGGTATTGCTTCGGCGAGACCGGGTTTAACGTTATCAAAATATTTATTAATAAATTAATTTAATAGTTAGATGAATAAAGAGAGGGTAGCGATTTTCATTGATGGAAGTAATCTTTATCATAATCTGAGAAGGTATAAGATTCAAGCTAATTTTGAAAGTTTAATTCAAACGTTAGAAAATAGAAGAGAAATTGTCAAAATTTACTATTACACTGCTTTGCTCCATAGGGATTTTGATGAAAATAAATATAATAAACATAAAAAGTTTTTACAATATCTAGCACAAATTCCAAAGATGAATATCGTTTTGTGTGATTTAAAAAAGGTAATCTCGCACGATGGATCCATTAATTTTACAATAAAGGGAGACGATGTTTATTTAGCTACAGATTTAATTAGCCAAGCTTACGAAAATAGTTATGATATTGCAATTATAGTGTCTGGAGATGAGGATTTTATCCCAGCGATAAAAGTAGTCCAGAAAAGAGGTAAAAAAGTGATAAACGCCTTCTTTCCTAAAAGTTCTTCTTATTCCCTAAGAATGTGTTGTGATGGTTCAATCAATATAAAGAAAGCACTTTTATAAAAAGAGAAGTCCCATGCAGAAAACCACACGGGACAGTTATTAAGAAGACGAATGGATTGATATTTAAAAATCCTTGCTTTTACAAAATCTCGCCGTAGCCAATAAGCCGCCAGTGATTCATCAAATTACGAGCAATAGCAATGTTCTCACCCTTGAAGGGCACGATCGGAATTCTCAAGTGTATCTCAGCTTCATTCTTCGTCAGTTTTTTGATCATTCCAATCGTCACCGATGTGTTAATGCTCAACATCACGGTTTCGCTTGGCTTCAGCGGATCAACACGCGCCTTTATTTGCGTGCCAAGCACTTCATTGAAGAGCTGATAGCGCATCTTGAGTACAAAGACTATTTCTGGTAGCTTATCCGCATGCGACACAACTGCTCCCGATAACAGATCGGTCTTACCAAGAGCCATATCAAGCTCAGTTTCAATAGACATACTGCCCCCAGGTGTTATCTCTTGCACTTCCGTACTTCCTTTGAAGAGGCGTTTGACGCGTGTCTTCAGCGATTTATAGTGAATCTGATTTGCCTCTTTAACTGCAATGCCGGGCTTAATCTCAATTTCATCACCCTTCTTGAGCGTACCGCGCTTGAGCGTGCCTCCAAGTACCGCACCATGCAAGTCTTTTGGCTTTGTACCTGGTTTGTTAATATCAAAGCTTCGCGCAACAATGAAAAGAGGGTCACCATCAATCTTTCGATCTGGAATAGGCAACTCACATAGTGCCTGATAGATCTTAGAAATATTAACATTCTGCTGTGCAGAAACAGGAATCACAACCGGCTTCTCGCCGCGAACTGCTTTGAAGAGCTCAACAATCTCATTATAATTCTTGAGCGCTTGTTCTTTTGAGACAAGATCAATCTTATTCTGTAGCACAATGACATGCTTTACACGCTTCGCTTGTAACGCGATCAAGTGCTCGCGTGTCTGCGGCTTAATACCTTCATTGGCCGCAACCACTAAAAGCGCTGCATCCACAATGGCTGTTCCTGATAACATAGTCGCCATGAGCATCTCGTGTCCCGGAGCGTCAATAAACGAAATATAACGTAGAGGTTTTCCCTTATTCTCTCGGCCGTACATCCCCTTGTCTTCATACACAATAATATCTGCATATCCCAGTTTGATGGTAATACCGCGCTTCATTTCCTCTGAGTGAGTGTCAGTCCATCTTCCACTCAATCGCTGCAAAAGCGTCGTTTTGCCATGGTCAATATGGCCGGCCATAATAACATTGAGCGTTTCAAGTTCAGTTTGTTTCATAAATACACTCATACAGGACCTGTTTTAAAGATTGTGTTATAGATAAGCGTGCTCGCTGTCGCCATCCTCGTCTTCCTCGAAATAGACTGCCCGTCTAGGAATACTTCGATAAAGCTCATAATCTCTTCTATCTACAGGATAGCTAAAATGGGCTTCATGCGATCTGACGTCATGCATGTAAGTGGGAACACCATTAATATCCACAAGACGAGTACCAGTTATTTTTTCCATATCTTTCCTATAAACAGTCGATTTTAAAGATTGCGCTTCTCACCCAAATGGTGAACGTCCGTCATAGGGGTGAGCCGAGGCAATGCATGAGACACGGTTAATTCGAGTCCGCGGGGGCTGCCACACGTCTCCCGGATAATCTGGGCACTAGGATTCGATGTTGGCATTATCGGAGGAGCTTCATTACGTCCAGCCCCATAACAAGCATAAACAATTCGGTTACGCATTGAAGGATCATCACGAGTATCTTCTGGATAGTTACTCATATTAAGCAGCAGCCGCTTCAGCCGCTTTCTCTTTTGGCTTATTTTGATCAGGAAATAAATCATGAAGCTTTGCGCTGCCATGTTTAGTTACAATAAGATTGATTTGGCTTGTTTTATCAGATAGTTGTCTGCCTCTTACGGTTTTGCGTCTTCGAATACCCTCATGAGTGTCATGCATGCCCCATCCCTTCGTGAGCAACACTCGACGTAATGTTGGACCTTCAACATCTTTTTTGTGCGGCAAACCAGAAATATCGGATGCCCCAGCGATAGTAAATTCATAGCCTTCCAGATTATCAGCTACCTCATTTCCAGGCACATGCTCGCCAATTTTCTTACCAATAAGTGCCTCGCTCGCACTTTCGACTTTCCACGTCTTATCTTTGTCTGCAATATTGATTTTAAATGGCATAGTTCAACAGCGGTTTAGGGGTTTTTAAAGATTGCTAACGAACAATTGCTGGACGAACGATTCCCAAACTCGTTGCCAGCAGTTCCTTCCAATCGGTCTTTCTTCGCTTCATACCTTCAGAAAATCGACTAAGACCGATATCTGAAGCAGAACCTAAAATGGTAACGTAATAGGGCTCTTGGGTGTTAGCATACATTATATCAACAAGCGCTCTAAATTCTTGAGGGGCATGTGTCATTCGAGCATAGCCTTGATAGGTAGTTCGGGCAAGCCACTTTCGTTCCAGCGCTTCCTGCAACGAAAGCGGACGATCGTACGCTCTACCGAAAGTAAAACGCTCGAGTGAAAAAGGTGCAATTTCTCTCTTAGAAAGTGAGCCTTCCACAGGGCAGTGATCTAAGAGTTTCTCACCGAGATCCGCTTCATTTCTAGCCCGGGCCATCACTAAATCGCGATAGCTCTTAAGCACAGGTTTCCACGGAGGAAAGAACGCAATTAATTTACCAGCAGGCGCATGATTAAAAGAAAGTTTCGGTGCTCCATTCTCTTCCTCAAATGTATAAAGCGGATTTCCAACAAGCACGAAAGGTAATAGCCTTATCATTGCTAACTGCCCCAGCTGCCACTCTTTCGTCTTTTAATCTCTGCAATTTCCTGCAACACGCGCAACTCATCTGCGCTCAATAAATCTTTATTTTTCTTAAATTCTTTAAATTGTGATTCGGATACATTAGCATACAGAAAATGCCGTTCCTGCAGTTGCCGCTCAAAGTTTACACCTGGAAGCGCCAACGCCACTTCCGCTCCAGCCTCAATTTCGTTAACACTCTTCTTTTCAGATTGAATGCCTTTGACGTGAGCAATATCTTCACCTGATTCGTCAATCAACGGGATGCCTGTCTTGAGCTTGCCCGCTAGTACTTTAACGCCAAAAATGGCAGGATTAGAATTTCTAAAGACATGCTGGTGCAAAATCTGGACTTTGCAAATAGTGGCAAGCCCCATCATACGTTCTTTCTCAATCTCAGCTGCACGATGAGCTCTCCAACGCTCAACATCTTCAATCAGCCGGTAAACGACATCATGAGTAAAGGTCTTCACGTGTCCAAGCTCAACATCTTCATCTACGTTAACGTTAAAGCCAACAATAATACTATCGAGTGGATTCGGCTGCATAATCGCTCGAGCTGCACTTACATCTCCCTTACCAATCGGTCCAATGGATGCTTTAAGAACAGAGATGTGGGACTGTCTCAGTAGGGTAAGGAGTGCCTCCAAGCTTCCCAAAGAATCTGCTTTTGCAATAATGCCCGTCTGGTCGAGCTCAATCGATCCGGTAATCTCACGCTTAAACTCTTTTTTGATTTGCTCTAGATTTCCTTTCACTACCTGGAATGGCATTCCGGGCAAGACCCCTTCTTTATTCGTTAAGCGCAAATGCACGCCCGTAGCTGCAGCAGCACTCTTAACAGACGAGTATTTGAATGAAAGTGGTTGTATCTCCTCAACCGCACGAACTTTAGTAACAATCGGCTCCCCAAAACTTGCAATTACTAGCTCATCTCCTTCACTAATTTCTCCATCATAAATAATTGCTTCAACATGTTCCGCGCTCCGCTCCTTCTTAATTTCCAAGATAACGCCTCTTGCTTCATCAGTCCTCGTCAGCCGCTCAGTAAGAAACCGTTGACACAAGCCCGCAAGTACAAACAACAACTCAGAAATGCCTTGTCCACTCCGCGCAGAGCACGGCACCAACGCCACTTGCTTTTTAAAATCAGCAATTTCATAGAACAATGCTGATTCAAATCCATGACTATAGAGCGAGCCTTGAAACGTGAGCAACGCAGTCTCAAATTCCTGTTGTACATTCGTTGCGAGCGTCTCAATCGTTTCTTTTACCGAATCTCGAGGTCGCCAGCCCGAGATTGTATCAACTTTATTGAGTGCAATGACAAAAGGCGTCTTATGTGTTTTCAAGATCGATAACACTTCAGCTGTCTGTGGCTTAATGCCCTCTTTAATATCAATGACAACAATCGCCAAATCAGCAAGCGACCCGCCACGCTTGCGCAAGTTAGTAAATGCAGCATGCCCTGGCGTATCAATAAATAAAAATCCAGGGATAGTCAACTCAATCTTTTGCTTTTTGAGCAAAGGAGACATCTCATAAATCTTCTCCAAAGGAAATCGAGTGAATGAAATCTTCTGCGTAATGCCTCCAGCCTCGCCCTCCTGAACAGAGCTACCTCTAAACGCATCAAGAATGCTTGTCTTTCCATGATCTACATGGCCACATACGGTTATGATTGGCTGCCTGATTGAAGTCATATAAAAGCTACTCGAGCGCGCTTTTTAAACATTCAGGAAAATCTTAAATACTCTCATTTTAGAAAATAAAAATGACAACAGCAACAAGTTATAATAATCAAGATAGAAGACTATCAATCCGCCTAGTTGAAATAGGAAAAATAAAAGGGGGCAAAAAATCACCTCCTTCAATAGAGGAGGAGCACAAGTTAGAGAGAACAGGCGCGAGATATTTACACAGCGTCCTTAAAAAGCCATGCTGTGCTCAAGGAATTGAAGAACGCCAACTCTACGATCGTTTAGAAAGAATTGGAATAAATAGAACTTGGGCAAAAAACATGTTAGATGATATTATAGAGAGAGATTTATTTGTGATTACAGAAACAGGCGAAGGTTATGATGGCCTAGAAGGGTTTAATCTACAACGCTCTGAGAGAAAAGGAAAAACTTACTACCATCGCAAAGATAAAATATAACTAACAATAAAACACATTAATCTTTTTATACCTCCAATTATGCAATAATTAATGACCGATAAAGGCTATGGAATAGAAGGAGAGAATTCTAGTCCTAACAATCCAAAACCCCAAATAATCTATCCGGACGATATTATAGAAGTCGCAAGAGTAATTAAACCAGAAGAAATTTTTGAAGCTCGTTTATCAAACCAAGGCACGCCAAATGGAAAAGTTGGGATAAGAATAACTGGTTCTCAATACGAAGCTTTAGTTGGCCAAGGTTATTTGTTAAGCCCAAGAAACTATGCCCTTATCTTCCCAGACCAGCCCCAAGTCAGAGGAAATAAACTACAAGGCTTATCAAGAATTTTAATAAATCTAATCGGTAAATCAAATTCTGCAGAAGCTCAAAGAATCAAAAACACAATTAAAAATCAAGATAGCCAAGACAGCGTAGATTTTCCTCCAATAGATGAGAGTATATTAGACAATTTAGACGACGCCCCCAAACTCTAAAACTCAACTTCTTCCATAATAGTTTACTTCTCAATATATTCTTGAGTGTAATTAACTTTTTATATTCTAAACAAATGAAAAACTCATGTCAGGAAACATCGCAGACGCAACTCCGAAAACGAGTCCGCTTCTAGTTAGAATTGGCCAGACTATTGGGGCAGATGGTTCCGGATCCGAACCATACCGTTCAATCACATTAGAACGAGGTGGAGCTCGCTGGGTTAGATCCGTTATTGAAGAAGAAAGACCATTGTGCGGGAATATTTCTGAGGACGTACTAATTAGCCGATTACTCAAGTCTAAAATCTACACAAATAGTGATGAAGCAAAAAGAGATCTGGTCGCAAATTTAAGGGAAGGGCTCATAATAGTAATCAGTGATGGTGAAGGTCCTGGAATTGCTAAAACGTATGCATTAAAGAGGGTGGAGAATAGAAAAGGTCAACCCGAATATGAATTTAGCAGAAAAGGTTAGAATTCAACTTCTTCAAGATCAGCTGACTGCTTGGGAGACTTCGATTCGGTAGGTGGCTCACTCTTTGCTGGCGCTGGTGAGTGTGCCACGTGAGGTTCTTTCAAATCATCTTCTTTAATTGAATTAATAGCTGCCTTAAAAACGCCAAATTTGTCTGCTGGAATTCGCGTTCCAGCCTTCGTAAAGCCAGTATACCGTTCAGACTTGACAAACTCTCTAATGGTCAGCCCCTTACGGCCATTGAACTCGTCAATACGAATAATAATGTCCGTCTCAGGGTTCTTTGCAATGCGGTCGATCTCTTTATCCATAATAAACGCGAGTAGACCAGCTATTTAAAGAATACTATTATTGCACGACCACAATCGTAACATCATCCCACCGCACGCTCCTGCTGTCGTGCGCCTGTAGCTTGAGTTTGTACGTACCTTTGGCTGAGAACGTGACCGTCGTGCTTGGTGAGCTCGCATTTATAAAAGTCGCCGATGGACCCAATACCTTTGACCATCCCTCGACAACATGCGTCGGATCGTTATCCACATTCGTGATGTTCCCGGGCAGAAAGCGCGTTGGCCCCAAGTCTGAAAGGTCATGCACAAAGTCGTTCAGCCTCGTGCTTACAAACGGCGCAGTATTTACGCGTCTAACAATCGGCGCAGGAGCTGTGGCAGGCTGCACAACCCAATATCCATATGCAGATGCTGGTTGTGCTGGAGTGTAAATGGTGCCATTGATAAAAGTAATCTCAAATTCCCCTGTTTGGAAATAGACTCCCGAGCTATTGGTTTTATTGAGTGCCTTGCTCGCAACGTTGATGAGTCCGCCGTCAATCATGGGTGTAAAACGCGATACAATACGCCCTCCGGAATTCATGCTGGAGATCGCATAATCATCATACCAGTTCAAGAGATTAGTGACTCTTGTGCTGCTGCCGCTAAAACCAGCAATCACGTCAAATTCCCTCATCAAATAAGACAGGATCATGTCGTCTGCATCAACGATCGATTGAGCCTTAGGATTCCAAAAGTAGAGCGAATCTACGTTAAGTAAGAGGGTATGCAAAATAATTTCATTATAGTAATCCGTATTGGTTGTCTGCA
The DNA here is from genome assembly GCA_964357505.1 of Candidatus Woesearchaeota archaeon. GTDB lineage: Archaea > Nanobdellota > Nanobdellia > Pacearchaeales > GW2011-AR1 > JBBSZK01. The sequence continues at coordinate 22,904 of CAYHLN010000007.1, forward strand.
ACTGCCCATCATCTCCCCTCCATGATCGTGGCGCAACCCAAGGAATCATAGGTACGTCGTATATAAGCATTGGCTGCCTTGCCTGGTTAACAGAGTACCTAAATGTATTGAAAGCAGTATTGGGATATATCGCGGGCCCATTAACAAGTCTATTAGGCCAGGTAATCTGTCCAATGCGGCCATATAATTCAGGTCCAGGAATGGTTCCAAAATAAGAAGTGTAATCATAGCCTCTTCCAGGGAAATCTTCAAGATCGATACAATAGCCCCCATGCCCATTAATGTCAGGCATAGGATACTCACAATTAATGGTATCAGAGTCGGGACTACCATAATTGCTCGCCTTAACATTGGAATAATGTTGCCTGACCGGATCAAAAAATGCCCTATTAAGGTACGAATTAACACGATGATTCATAACAGTATTCCATGCAAGGAATTCAGATCCCCCCCATCCCGGAGCCCAGTCTAGATTATTGAAGTCGACAAGAGAAGGAATACTCTCGCCGAGCAGGGGATCAACAGCATTAAACCGGGCGTCTTGCTCGATACTATCATTGATTGCAGGAATGAACGAGTTAGGAAATCCTCTTTCAAAGTCAATAAAGACATAATCTAAATCTACATCAGGATAGCTTTGAGAAAGGTTGCTAAAGAAGGCATTAACCGTCTGCGCGGCAATATCTGTTCCATTCTCCCACCAAATACACTGAGTAGTAGTTAGCTGCCCGCTTGCATCTCTGCAATAGTCTGAAGAATTAGCGGTTACGACATCGTGAAACGTTCCAAGGTTAAAGAGAAAAACTGCCTTTCTTCCCTCTTCCTGGTTGCCAAGGTGAGTTGCTATTGTCTGAACGCTTGTTTGCTGCCAAAGAGAGCCCACCGTGAAAGGAAAATATTGGACGACTCTGAGAAGATTATCATACTGCCCATAATCAATATCGCTCCACGTAAACGCAACGCTTTCTTCACGAGCCGGATCGCCTGCTTCAGTACCATCCAACGGCCCAGAGCATCCTGGATCAAGCGGCCAATCTTTGAGTCCGTCACCGTCATTTCCACTATTCACACTAGGTAAGTCAGAATTATCTGAGCAGGCAGGGTTACCCGTAATCGGTACGTCTTCATCCACAAAGCCGCTTGTGCATAATACGGGCAATCCAGTAAGTCCGCATGCGGTACTACCAACGACTCCTGCAGCATCTACCGCAAGCGCTTGTGCAATATCACTATCAACAATCGTATACGTTTCAGTCTCAAAAGAACCAGGTACACGCATATCCGAGATCGTACGGATACCACTCCCGAGACTGAATACGAGCGTTATCGCATCCAGTTGACCTTCAGGCAAGCCGCGCCTTATCTGCACAGCAGTTACATTTGTCGTAGAATTAGTGGTACAAGAAATAACTTGTAAGTTAGTATTAATACACTCAGTAGCACTACCAATCACTCCCCTGTCGCTCGTCTCATTGGTATCTCCGAGCGAACCAAGAATCGGTTTGATGACATACCACAACACGACGGTG
>CAYHLN010000008.1:0-7363 GCA_964357505.1 Candidatus Woesearchaeota archaeon
TAAAATGTGCCATTACCACATGAAGCTACTGCTTGAAGCGTTTGTGCGGCGAATGAGCAGCTTGCGATTGGCCCAAAGCCGATCGAGAATACTGTTGCGCCAAGATCAGTATGCGCACGGCATGAACTGTAGTTTGCATTCAAAGAAGGATACGAGTTGAGCTCGGAGCAGCTGTCCTGATCTGTTGTACAGGTAATGCCTGTTGTGCTATTACCCTGATATGCTGCGGGAATATCAAAACTTTTTGTCCAGCTACTGGCGAGTTTGAACATGGTTGCTCCTTCTCCAAACGCGTAGCTTGTGGTGTCATTTGATGCGATACCGTGAAGGGTGTCTCCTGCTGTATCTACTGCACCCACCCACTGTGTTCCCGCGTTTCTGATTATTAATGAGTTGCCGTTGTCTCCGCCTGCTGCAACCCAACTCGTGCTGTTCGGTTGCTCGATCACGTAAAGATCTTTGCTTGTAGGAGAGGTTATGGCGCTCCAGGTGCTTCCGCTTAGTCTGACGAGGTGTCCGTCAAGCCCTGCTGCATAGCCGAATGTTGCATTTCCTAGCTTGATAGCGTTCAGCCGTGTTCCGCTATTATAAACCTCTGTCCAGCTTGTACCGCCGTTTGTTGATCGGTAGATTCTTCCACTGCTTGAACGCACACCCGCGGCGAAGAATAGTGTTTGGTTGACGGCACTTACGGCGTTGAGTGTTGGACTGTTGCTGATCGTTGCGATTGTTGACCAGGTACTTCCAGTCCACTTAAGTACTCTTCCACTGTCTCCTACTGCTACTGCCAGATTTGCATTCACCATGTCTACGCTATTAATGTCTGTTGACACTGGAGAGGTCATGGTGCTCCAAGTGCCACCACTGAGTCGTAGAATCGCGCCATTATTGCCGACTGCAAATCCAGTATTTGTGATGATATCGAGATCGTTTATCTGATTGGTGATTGGTGTTGGAATTGTGTTCCATAACTCTGTCGCATTTTTTTGAATTACTAAGCCTGCTCCTCCTCCCGCTTGTGTAGCGTTCGGAGCCGCACCATAGATGTTAGTACAGGTTGCTGTACTTCGGACATTTGTTACCCCATCAGTCATAACAATAATGTATTTTGGTCTGTCAGGGGCGCCTTGTGATTGGAGAATAAGATAGGCACGGTTAATTGCGCATGAAACGCACGTTGCGCCACTCGGGGTGTAGCTGTTGATGGTGTTATTGAGGAGTGTTTGGTTTGTTGTGAGGCTCGTGTAACTGTTGGCATCTCCAGAAAAAGCTACGAGTGCTATGCGATTGTTGCCTGCGCTGAGAATTGTACCTACAAATTCTTTATCGAGGCATTTTGCTACACTGATGCGCTTGGTTGTTGCGCTTTGGAGAAGCGGATCATTGCAGTTACGTGCTGTACCAATACTATCGCTATTAAGTCTCCAGTCCATACTACCTGATGTGTCAGTGATCAGAATGATGTCTGCGTTCGTTGTTCCATTTTGCACGAATGTGATATTCTCAAGCCCAAGACGCAGGGGTGTCGTGGCGTTACTCAGAAGATTGTAATTGAGTAACGATTTCAGTTGTGCATCAGTGAAGAGTACTGTTGTCTCTCCCGTGCCGCTTGTATTGTAGATTGTTTTGTTTCCAATAGTAAGAAAGGTGCGTTGTGAGCTGTTGAAATGAAGAGAGAGTGTCATATTGGTTAGCGTGCCCGGAATGTAGAGCCCGTCATAGAGGTTAATGAGGCCCTTGATGCCGGGGAAGCGATAGCGTTCTAATCTTGGATAGAGAAGATCTGACTCGTATGTGGTTTTGACGAACCCTCCTGCAACGTAGGCATTGGGTGCATTGATGGAGATGGTGTTGGTGCCGCTGGTGAAATTAGTCAACGGTAGCACGTGGCGTGAAGGGGTGGTTTCTGAAGGTGAAGCTGCATAGTGGTTTACGTATTGGTTGTTGAGGTAGAGGTCAAAGTCTTTGTTGACTGTAATCTCCATTTCTGCAGCAACAATCGTTCCATTATACTGCACGATGAAGGTGAGGTTGCCCTCTCCAACGTACCCTCCAAAATACGTGTACGTTGTTTGAGCTGTTGTTTTGAGTAGTGCTCGTGCAGCAACGCCCGTGATGTTTTCTCCTGCCTTGATACCGCTTAACAGCTGGCGAGTGGTTCTAACTTCTCGTGCACCTTCAAAAGGGGTTTCGTTTTTTGAGGCAATGCGTGTCGTGTCGTACCAGATGCCAATATTTTCATTCGTGGTTATACTGTCAAGTACGCTTTCTGCAACGTCTTGAGCGAGTTGAGGGTTGGTAATATAGAGCTCCCCGATATCTTCAACGAGTGTTTTATTTGTTGCATTGATTTGTCCTGTGGCGATGAGGCTTTGAATATAAGCATTATCAACCTCAGCTGTTTTGAGCGTACTGAGCGTATCTAGAACATCATAGTGAATTTCTGTTCCAAATGTGTCTTTCTTTACGAGCGGGTATGCAAGAATAATAACAAACAGAATGATGCTCAGCGCAACCATCGCGTCTGTACTGAAGAATATGCCTCGCTTCATTGCCACACCTCTACGTAGATCGTGATTGGCTTGTTATTATACGTTGAAACTCTTTCTATTTTAATGAGGTCCGTGTACTCTACCGGTATCCTGCCTATTGCATCTAGTGGAGAACCTTCGACAGAAATTGTTTCCGAAAAAATAACATACCAATTTCTTTTTGTGTTAAAGAGGTGCCGTGTTCTTTCGTAGTCTGTCTCCGAGAGCGATTTGAATAGGGCTATTTTCGTTTCATTCAGTTGCTTATCTGAAGATAAACCAATTTTTGTTACCGTTAACGTGTTCCAGTTTGAAGGCTCTCCTTCACTTAAAAGAGAAGAGGCTATTGATCGAGCCTCTGCTTCAAGATCTGAGGATTGGGAATTTTGCCCGTCGTTATAGTTTGCAGCGTAGATGTAAAATGCAACGAGTGCAATAACAAATAACATTACTGCTACTATTAAGTCAAACCCCCATGCCTGCCCTCTTTTCATACTCTTGTGTGGTAATTGACGTCGCTATTTAAGATTATGCGTAATTTGTATAAAAGAAATTACTTGCCTTGTCTATTCCATGCTCTTAGGCTTGGTCGAACCTTCATATTTCGGCTCTTGCTTCGTAGTCCGCGAGACTTCTTAGCTGCGCTGGTGAGGCCACGTTCGGCGCGATGTTGGTTTGCAGGATTTGCAATCCACGCGTAGACTCGATCATTTTTGATTTCGGGGCGCTCTGGATCAATCATGATAATTTCGAAAAAGTAGTGCTTTCCATCTTTACCGAGTTGGTAGGAGCTGAGCACTTCAAGGTTAGGAAATTTCTTAGCTGCGCGAATTTCTGCAACCCATTGGTAATTCATTTTCAATATTTTACGAATGTGCTGCTTTCTGGATTTACGGCCCTTGATGCCCATCTGAGGGCGCTTTCGGCCTCCACGCATTACTCTAATACGGACAATAACGAATCCTTTCTTTGCCTTGTAGCCAAGCCTACGTGCGCGGTCTATGCGTGTTGGTTTTTCTAAAACAACAGCAGACTCGCTGCTGCGCCATTCAATCATGCGTTCTTTGGTTTCTTTAGAAGAAGCGTTATCCCAGCTTTTCTTTAGTTGTCGATACATTCCAGAGATCATAATGGGTGTGATGAAAAACGCTTTTTAAATGTTCTTATCGAATACTAGCTATTCGCATATACATGGCCGTTGTTCTTTCTGAGCATATTTGCTCCAGGGCTGAGCGTGCCAGTGACATTTGCAATGGGGAGTGCAATCGAGTTCTTGCCATCAAGCGTGCGGACCTGCAAGAGATCGTCTATTATGTCCAAGGCATAGTCATCACCTAGGATGTTATTGGGCAGCAGCAGGGTTCGTTCGTACCCGTCTGAGGCAGTGTCTGCTATGCGAATTTCTTCCTGTACTTGTTGCGCGACGTGTTGTACGAGCTCTGTTCGCTGGGAACGTTGATTCTCGCTTACGTTAATTCCTACTAAAGCAAGAAAACCGGTAATAAAGAGGACCATTGCCCCCACCAACATGATGAATTCTATTGCGGACTGTGCTCGACTCATGCCTCTGCCACCACTACCCGATCTGATTGGGCGATGAGGGTGAGGCGTTTTGTTCCGGAGCTTGTCGAAATGTCCGTTTCAATAGGGACGTTGCTCGTATAACTACTCGTGCTTATGCCATTACTGAGCTGTATTGAGATAATGATGCTTTGCTCTTGCACGTTCAGCATCGTAATTCCTGGAGGAAGGTATGCTGTTAGGGTCGTTTTCGACGGCTCTCCGGCATAATATACCTTTTCTGCTTCTACTAGCACCTTCTCTGCGAATGTTTGCGACTGACTTGTGCGAATTTGATCACGAATCGCTGATGCGTAGAAGTAGGAGAGTCCAAGTAGGGTAATTACCAAGAGGGTAACAAAACCGACTACTATCAAATACTCAATACTAATTTGTCCTCTTTTTTCCATCTCTCCTCGGAAAGTTTATAAAAGTCCTCACTTATTAGATTGTGTAGGGCTTATAAATATTCTTAATACTATGGAAAAAAAGAGGGCGACAGGATTACACGTACTGGTAGTTTTCTTACTACTGGTAGCGGTGCTTCATACAGTTGCGCATGTGTTCCTTTACGGCACGGGAGTTGCAGGGCTCGCTTCTGGGGGAGTATCGGGCTTTTCTGTAGGAGATCTTAATTTAGCAGAAGACGTTGAGGTACAAGCACAGGCGCTTTCTCCTATTTCACGGCTCGTTATCGTGGCTGAGTGGATGGCACTTATCGGGCTTGTTGTCTTTTCTATGATGCGTACGCGCATTCATACAACGCCAGCTCTTCCTGTAAAGGAGATTCATATTGAACTTTCTAAGGGACCGGGGAGGACTGATTTGGATGTGTTGTATGATCTTTTGCATCAAGAGAAAAGTGTTGCGCTTTCTCAGATACAGAAATCGTTTGGAGTATCTAAAGAGACAGTTGAGAATTGGTGTAAAACACTTGAATCAGGAAACCTTGCTGAAGTTTACTATCCTCGCCTCGGGGAGCCGGAACTCCGGCTTACTACACCATGAAAAAACCTGTAAAGAAAGTCGAGCCAGTGCACCATCTTATTAGGAAGAAGCAGATCCCCCTAGTTAATAAGCCAGCCAACATCAACAAGATACCACGAGTGCACCATCTTATTAGGAAGAAGCAGATCCCTCTGGATTCTCCCAATGAACCTGTTCTTAACGTGGTGCCTTTAACTTCGGATAAACATAATGGAGTCGAAGTTATTGAGCACTACCCTATTGAAGTTGATAAGGCCAAAGTAGAAGTGCAGATTGTACGTGAGGCGACTGGCATTCGCTACCATCTTATTATCCCTGAAATTAGTATTGCTACGGCTGCGTTGTTAAATGAGCTGCGGAACGAGCTTGTGGCAGTAACGAGCGTGAGCATGAAAGAGCTTACTGATCCTGAAGCTTTTAGTGTTATTAAAAAACGTTTTATGGATCAGGCGATTCAACTTCTGAAGGGGAAACTGCCCCATATTGATGCTGCAAGTGAAGATTTTCTTATCGGTAAATTACTCCAAGATATGTTGGGGTTGGGAACGATTGAATTTTTAGTAGGAGATCCTAACTTGGAGGAAATTGTTATTACCTCTTCTAAAGAGGCGGTACGTGTTTACACGAAAAAATATGGCTGGTTAAGCACTAATATCGATATCAAGAGTGAAGATGAAATTATTAATTATGCAAACATTATTGCACGACGTGTTGGACGTCAGATTACTATTCTCTCGCCTTTGCTTGATGCACACTTGCTTACTGGCGATCGTATTAATGCAGTTCTCTATCCGATCGGCACTAAAGGAAGTACGATCACCATTCGAAAGTTCGCGCGAGATCCTTATACTATTATCGACTTAATTCAAAATAAAACATGTGATTTGGATACCGCGGCGCTTCTCTGGCTCGCTATTGAGTATGAAATGAATGTTTTGATTTCAGGAGGCACTGCCTCTGGTAAAACTTCTTTCCTGAATGCGTGCATGCCCTTCATTCCGCCTAACCAACGAGTAATTAGCATTGAGGATACTCGAGAGTTGATGTTGCCTGAGTTTCTTTATTGGACGCCGCTGGTAACGCGAACACCGAATGCAGAAGGTAAAGGGGAAGTAAGTATGCTTGATTTGCTCATTAACTCATTGCGTATGCGTCCTGATCGTATTATCTTGGGAGAGATGAGAAAGCATGAAGAAGCGATGGTATTGTTTGAAGCGATGCATACCGGACACTCTGTGTATGCAACAGTGCACGCGGATTCTGCTGCTGAAACGATTGCCCGACTTGTGAATCCACCGCTTAATGTACCGCCTAATTTACTGCGTACGGTTAATCTGAATGTCGTCATGTTTCGTGATAGGCGTAAAGGGATTAGACGTATTTTGCAGATTGCTGAATTTGAGGCGGAGAAGAATGAGGCAAAACCAAATGTTATTTATCGATGGTCTCGAGAAGAAGATAAAATGGTGCGCCATAGTGAAAGCCTACGGTTCTTTGAGGACATTAGCAGACATACTGGATTGTCTGATGAGCAAATTGAGGCTAACTTGGCGGAGAAGAAACAGATTTTCGAATGGTTGATTAAGAATAGTCTTCGCAGTCTTCGAGATTTCGGAGCAGTCATTAATTTGTACTACCGTAATAAAGAAATTCTCCTTAAGGCGATGCATTCTAATGATGTCAGTGGCATCATACACCCATGAAGTTCAAAATACCTTTCACTTGGGGATCACTCGAGTCTTTGCGTAAACGACACACTTATTTTAAGAAATTCATTAAACCAAAAAGACATTCTTCACTTTCTTTTTATTTAGAAAGTACTCATGCCCCTATCACGAGGGAAGAATATCTCTCTATTGTATGGTATTCTTTCCTTTTGGTTTCTTTTATTGTGATTGTCCTTGCTACTACTGTGCTCTATGTGCTTGATGTGGGACGATGGTTCCTTTTTGGTGTTACGCTCGGATTGCTTTTTGGAATATTTATTTTCTCAAGCCAGAGACTCTATCCGCGAGTCTATGCAAATCGTCGACAACGTACTATTGAGCGGAATCTCATTCCTGCCTTGGAAGATATTTTAATACAGCTTAATTCAGGAATTCCGTTGTTTAGTATCTTAGTTAATATCTCCTCTTCAGATTATGGAGATTTGAGCGAGGAGTTTAAGCGAGCGGTGAAAAAGATTAGTGCAGGCATACCTGAGGTTGACGTACTTGAAGAGTTGGGTGATCAGAATCCTTCTCTTTATTTCAGGAGAACTCTCTGGCAGATTAGCAATGGAATGA
>CAYHLN010000008.1:7373-23974 GCA_964357505.1 Candidatus Woesearchaeota archaeon
ATTTAGCCATTGTTATCCGTGAAAGCATTAAAGCTTTGAATGAGGAGCAGCTTCTGCAAATTCAAAACTATGGGAATAAACTCAATCCGCTCATTATGTTTTACATGCTTATTTCAGTCGTAGTGCCTGCTCTGTCAGTGACTTTTCTTACTATTCTTTCATCTATGATTAATTTGCCTCAGCTCACGACTATCTTGATTTTTGTCAGCTTATTTGTGTTTGTTCTTATTATTCAAGTAATGTTCTTAGGCATCATTAAATCTTCGCGACCGAGTCTCCTATGAAATTCCAAATGAATAAACGCCTTGCTATGGAACGTAAACGTAGGCTGGTCTTTATCATAGCAGGGTTGTTTTTAGCGATTGTAACGTTTTATTTTGTTCAATTATGGTGGGTTTCTCTCATTGTGCTTATTGCCATTCCAGCCTTACTGGAGCTCTTTTTCTATGCCCGTGCTAAGCTTGCACAGAGCGCACGTATACATCTTATTGAATCTGTTTTTCCAGACTTCCTTCAACTTATGGCAAGCAACCTTCGCGCAGGTATGACTATTGATAGAGCTCTGTTATTGAGCGCACGTAAGGAGTTTGCTCCGCTGGATCAAGAGATTATTCAGGTTGGTAAGGATTTAGTCACCGGAAAAGATATTGCAGCAGCGCTGAGAGAACTGGCGCTTCGTATTAACTCTGAGAAAATACGAAAGACCGTTTACCTCATCAACACGGGTATTACTTCTGGGGGTAATCTTGCTATTTTACTCGAGGAAACGTCAGTTAGTATGCGTGAACGTATGTTCGTTGAGAAGAGGGCGGCATCGAACGTTTTGATGTACGTTATTTTCATCTTTTTTGCGGTTGCTATTGGGGCGCCGGCTCTGTTTGGGCTGTCTACCGTATTAGTGGAGATCCTTACCAATCTTCTTTCTACTATTCCTGCCATTGAAGTTGAGGCAGCTAATTTACCCTTTACGTTAACGTCTGTAAACGTTCCTGTTGAATTCATTACCTATTACTCAATCGTATTTCTTTTAGCAATGAGTATTCTTGGCTCATTTGTACTTGGTCTTGTGAGCAAGGGCGAGGAGCGCGCTGGTTTTCGTTACTTGCTACCGATTACTGGTCTCAGCTTGACGATTTTTCTTATTGTGCGATTTGCATTGGCACGGCAGTTTGGCTCGCTATTTGGTGGATAGTTTTTTATAGCTGTTTCATTTGATAGAGCCATGAAACTAAATCCTAAGCGCAACCTTTCTCGTATTTCTTCCGGTATTCCCGGATTAGATGGGCTGGTTCAGGGCGGCTTTGAGCGTAAGAGCATCAACTTGGTTGTTGGTAATGCAGGCAGCGCTAAGTCGATCTTTGCGCTTCAATTCTTGGTAAGCGGGTTGGCACGCGGAGAGCGTTGCTTGTATGTGACTTTTGAGGAGAAGAAGGACGATGTGTATGCGAACATGGCTGAATTTGGATGGGACCTTGCTGCTTATGAAGAAAAAGGAACATTTACCTTTTTGCACTATACTCCTGAGAAGGTAAAGCTGATGCTGGAAGAGGGCGGGGGAGCAATTGAGAATATTATTTTGAGCAAGAAAATCTCTTTATTAGTGATTGATAGTATTACGTCTTTTGCGCTTCTCTTTGATGATGAGCTTGCACGTAAAGAAGCTGCTCTTTCTCTCTTTTCAGCGATTAGTAAGTGGGACTGTACGTGCATTTTGACGAGTGAGGAGAGTCCGTTTTTGGATCGCCAGTTCTCTTCTCGGACCCTGGAATTCGAGGCGCATTCTATTGTTCTGTTATATTACGTGCCTGGCAAGTCTGGCAGAGATCGCTATTTGGAAATACTGAAGATGCGTGGCACTAAGCACTCTACAAGCTTACATGAGTTTTCTATTGACACGAAAGGTATTGCAGTTTCAAGTAAGCCGGCGCACGTACCTCAGGCCCTGAAGGATCGAATTACGTAAGTTTTCTTATTCTGATTTTTCGACAGTCTCTTTCTTATAATTGGGGTTGAACTCAAATTCCCAGGGGCGTCGCCCTTTACGTATTGCCACAAGCAAGGGCAAACCGTTTGGGCTGGTCTTGCCTGTTGTTTTGATAAGTGCATTGGGCGGCAGGCTGAATGTGGTAGTGCATTCAGGGTAACGATCACATGCCGCAAAGTACTTCCGTGACTTCTTTGAGAATTTTATCGATATATTACCTGTCTTGCAGACCGGACAGGGCATGATGATGCTTTGCTCGCGTTGCGCTTGGCGTAGATCGTCGGTTCCTTGCTTGAGTGTATTACCTATTTCTTGCTCATGCGCCTTAAATTCTCGGGAGATTTTCTCAATCAATTCACTTACTTCCAGAACAATTGCTTTTTCTTTTTCTTCAAGATCATGCGTGTTCGCTAATAAATTTTCCATTTTATCTTCTACGGTGCGGGTAAGGTTTTCATCTATGATGATGGGGGAGTATTTTTCAAGCGATTCAATGAGGCGCTCGCCTAGAGGCGTTGGCTTGAGGCTTGAGCCTTCGAGGTAGCCTCGCTCGAGAAGGATGTCAATAATGAGTGAGCGTGTTGTTTTGGTTCCCAAATTCTTTTTTTCTAATATCGACACAAGTGACGCTGCAGTGTAGCGCTTTGGCGGTTGCGTTTCTTTCTGTTCAATTTCGATCTTATCTATTGAGACGGTGCCATTCAAATCGTGCAGTTGCGATTCTTCTAGCGTGGTTGGATAGACATGCATCCACCCCCTTTTTCTAATTGAACTTGCTGAGGCGGTAAACTTCTTGTCTTTCGCCGTTAGCGTGATAGTTTTACGTTGTACTTCAGCATTTTGGCAGAAACATGATATGAAGCGACGTACAATCAGATCGTAGAGTTTTTGTTCATCTTCCCTGAGATGCGCTTGATCTCCTGTTGGATAGATGGAGGGGTGTGCAGGATCGCTTTTCTCTCCTTCTATCGGAGTTGAACGAGAGGCATACTTCGTTTGACTATATGCACGCGAGAGTTTTTTCATGATTTCTTTTGGGTTTATACTTGCAGGTATCTTTTGGCTTGACGTACGAGGATAGGATATGAGGCCATCAAGGTACAAACTTTGAGCCAGCTTGAGTGTTGCAGACGGTGTAAATCGAAGCCAGGCATATGCCTCTCGTTGTAGCGTTGTTAGGTCAAATGGTACAGGAGGCTCGATTGATTCATCGCGGACTTTTGTTTCTGCTTGCGCTTCCGTTATATCATCAAAGCTTGCGAGCTCATCTTGATTAAGGATATCCTTTGGGTGCTTGAAGTATTGGCCATCATGTACTGCATAGATATTCCAGTAAGGCACGGATATGAATTTTGAGATTTCTCGTTCGCGGTCTACAATGATTTTGAGCGTAGGCCCTTGGACGCGACCGATGGAAAGGATTTTGAATGCTCCTGTAGTTTTGAGTGCGCTCATGAGTGCTCGAGAAAGGTTAATCCCATAGAGCCAATCGATTTTATGACGGGATTCCCCAGCATAGGCTTGACACCAGTCGAGTGTTGGGAGCGCATGATCGTAGGCATGCTCGAGTTCGTCTTTAGTGAGTGTGGAGAACTTCATACGCTTTGCGTCTTTTTCTTTCATGATAAATCTTAGAACATTCCAACCGATAAGCTCACCTTCATTGTCATAGTCTGTTGCTACCATGAACTCACTTGCGCGATTACGCAACTTTGCGAGTAGGTTGTAGTAGTTTTTCATATATGCGGCTTTTTCATATGCAGGAGTCCATTCCATATTAAAAATAGGCCAGCCTGTTTGGCCTTTGCTGTACGTGAGATTGAAGAGATGACCTACTGCTGATGCTACAATGATGTCTTTACCGTTTCGGTTGAGCTCATAATAAGGTACATTACTTTCTGCATACTTGCGCGCAGCACCTAGCGCTGAGGCAATCTTGAGAGCTGCTTGTGGCTTCTCAGTGATTATCAAGAGAGCAGCACCTTTTACTACGGGGGCTTTTGGACGTGCTTTTCTGGGGCGTTTTTTGGGACGCTCATCACTATCAAGATCTGCTGCCGGAACAGGTCTTCCGGGAGCTTCGATTGTGGTTAGCTCGCTTAGCGTTGGCTTTTCTTTGACCTCTTTCTCAATCGTGATCTTTGCATCATCAGGTTGTAAGAATGATTCTACTGCCATTTTATCCCATTTGTCGAGGCTATTTAAGTATATAGTTATATCTCCAGTAATTTTTTATGGTGTGGGATTTTGATTATCTCAACTCTATTTGAAGCTATCACCATGCTTAAATAAGCCCTCACCTAGGGGGGTTTATGAAACAACCAATGATAATTGGAGTCGCGCTTGTAGCTATTGTTTTGCTTGCAGGGCTGTTTGTTATGGGTGCTTTTAACCGCACTGAATCAGGCGTTAATGTTAATCCGCGCATTGGTGAAGTAAGCCCTACTACTATTATAACGCCGAGTGATTCTGTGACTTTCCAAGGAACAGTTGTATCTGTTATTGCTGGAGATTCTATTTTTGAGGATCGTGTTATTGTGAGAATCGATGCCATTCAGAATTATGGCCGAGATGAAGATGCATCTTACGCTCGGGTTTCTGATTCTATTGTCGGACAGGAAGTAGATTTTGGGCTTGCCTACTCCGCACGAAAAGCTCTTGTTCATTGTGAGGAACTTGAGACACGTCAACCAGGCACTGATGATGGGGCTGATGGAGAGGTAATGGTTCCACAGGCTCCTGCAGAGAATTCGCAAGAAGATACTGCTGGTACAAGCCCTATTCCTGAAGGAACTGAAGAGCGGTATGTTTTCACGTACTATACTAGAAGTTGCCCTGCTGATTTAGCTTTGGATGGCTTGACCAAGAATGATTCGGTTCAGTTTACTGTTGCGTATAATGGCGACTTCTCCAAGATCGGAATTTATTATTTTTTAGGCTCTGAAGCATAGATAGACTTAAAACATCTTTTCTTATGTGGTAAGAAAATTATCTTAAAAATTAGGTTTTTTCTTACTTGGTATGAAAAGGTTTAAATAATTACGACTTTTCTTACTTGGTATGAACAAGGAAGAGATTTTAATAAATAGTGCAAGGGAGTATTCTTCTTCTGCCGAGGAGGCTTTTGTGAAAGAGAGATATAATGTTGCAACAGTGCTTTATTTTAAGGCGATTACTTCTTTGGTAGATTTGTTTTTATTGAGAAAAACTAGAGAGACGCCTTCTTCACATAATTCTCGTTTTAGAATGGCTGAACAATTTAAGGAAGTCTATGATATTCTTGATAAGGATTTTCCATTTTATCAAAATAGCTATATCCAAATTATGACTAAAGAGTTAGCGGAGGTGTTACGGGATGATGCAAAATTTATGGCAGAAAAAACTGAAACTGCATTATAGCTCTGACGTTTTAGACATTGTACAGTTTGGTTCTTCTGTCGTTGAGGGTACGGAGCCGAGAGATATAGATGTGGCAGTTATTTTTAATAAAATTCCGTTAAAAGAGCAGTTAGGGCAGGCACAGGCCATAAAAAAGCAATTGGAGAAAGAAACTAAAATAGAGATTCATATTAGTTCTTACGATTTCTATTCTTTGTTTGATAGTTCTAATTTCGCTCGTGAAGGGTTGTTATTCTATGGTAAAAGCATAATCTCAAAAAAGCCATTTGCTGAGCTTTTTGGGTTGAAACCGAGAGTTCAGATTAGTTACAAACTTACAAGTTTGGAGAAAAAAGGTAAGATCAGATTTAATTATCTCCTTAATGGTCGAGGGGGGAAGTATGGGCTTTTGAGGGAGTTTGGGGGCGAGCTTGTTTCTCCAGGGGTTGTAGAAATTAGTCCAGAACATGAGAAGATTTTTGTTTCGGCCATGAATGAGATTTCAAGAGAAGTGGATATACGAAAGATTCTTCAAATTCGGCAGACTTAAAACCTCTTTTTGCGCTTGGGTGTGATGCCTTACGAAATGAAACCGCTCTTCGAAGAGCGAATGAAAATGTTAATGCCTGACAAGGAAGATTTTGATGCTTTCAATACCATTGTACATACGGGACCAAGGAACTTTATTCGTTGCAACACCTTGAAGATGTCTCCTGAGCATTTGCTCAAAAGACTGAGGAAACGATGGAATGTTGTACAGCCATTTTCTGGATATCCGGAGATTATGCTTGTTGAGCAAGCGCTTGGACCTGGAGAGCTGGGAAGCGCGATGGAGCACCTTCTTGGCTACTATTATATTCAAGAGATCTCAAGTATGATGTCTGCGCTCGCGCTTGATCCGCAACCTGGTGAGCTTGTATTAGATTTATGTGCCTCACCTGGCTCAAAAACGACGCAGATTGCAGCACGAATGGAAAACCGAGGAACATTACTTGCCAACGATATTAAGCTTGATCGCATTAAAATTTTATCAGCTAATATGGAGCGTTGTGGTGTTATGAACTCGATCGTGACGCGAGAAGATGCTGTTGGCTTGTGTATGCGGCTAGCCAAGAGGGGCTGGAAATTTGATCGTATTTTACTAGACGTGCCGTGTTCTGGCGAAGGAACGCTGAGAAGCAGTCCGAAGACC
The DNA here is from genome assembly GCA_964357505.1 of Candidatus Woesearchaeota archaeon. Classification (GTDB taxonomy): domain Archaea; phylum Nanobdellota; class Nanobdellia; order Pacearchaeales; family GW2011-AR1; genus JBBSZK01. The sequence continues at coordinate 13,928 of CAYHLN010000008.1, forward strand.
TTTTTGATGTGGAATATTAAAGTCGTGCAAAACTTATCGAGGCAGCAAATGAAGTTGCTTGCGAATGCACTTAAATGCCTTAAGGTTGGCGGGACGCTTGTTTACTCTACATGTACCCACGCACCAGAAGAGAATGAAGCAGTGATTCATTTTGCTTTGGAGCGATTCCCTGTTAAAGTGGAGCATGTGAAGTTGCCGTTGCGTTGTAGGCCAGGCGTGACTTCGTGGAAAGATGAACGCTATGATGCTGCAGTTGAGCAGACCTGCCGCATTTACCCCCAGGATAATGATACAGAAGGATTCTTTGTTTCACGATTAAAACTGCTAAAGGAGATTGAATGAACGCGCACTTTTTATCTGCTCATGAACGCAAACAATTACTTGCTGAGCTCCAACGGGTGTATGGCGTTGATGATGTTCCTTATTTGTTTTTAGAGACCAATAAAGAACGGCTCCGTGCTTTTTCTGGGGACTTGACGAGAGAGGAGATCATGGAAATTGATGAGATCGCTCGGATTGAGCTTGTTGGGACGTATTTTGCGAAGCCCGAATATGGGCTACGCTTGAGCTTCGATATGATGCAGCTTATTGGAAAGAAGATCAGTAAGAGCATTTTAGAGCTTACTGAAGAGCAAGCTCATGAATGGATGCGGGGAAATGGGCTTGCTCTTGAGAGTGAGAAGGGGATTCATGTCATTAAACATGGAGAAGATTTCTTGGGTTGTGGCTATAGCGATGGGCAGAAACTGTGGAACTTTGTACCTAAGGAGCGGAGAATAAGGACTCGAGCGCGGTAGGGGCGTATCTTGCTGCGTGTGCTTCAATAGCTAAACCTGCTGCTCTTGCTTCTTGTTCATAAATTGTTCCTTCTGCGAATAGCTCTCCCACTTTACGGTAAGCCTCTGCTAACTGGTCTGGTCTAAACGATCCTAGCATCATCTTTCTCTCACCAAGTTCAAAACCGAGAGTAAGGATGTGTGTCATATTAAGCTGCTTTTTCGCTTCTGCGAATGGTCTCTCCCTGTTTGTCCAATATTTTTAGCGCTAGACCATGGGCTTCGTATATCTTCTGTAGCCTATATTCAGGAGAATCATGCCGTTGTGCATCTTGCAAAATGTCTCTTTCCTTAGTAGGTCTATCTCTATCAAGGGCATTATCAATAATTTGTTCGAGCACCAGGTTTAATCCTTCCCCATAGAGTTTTAGAGGATCTCCTTCTTTTCCTGCTTGAATGGCAAGGCGATGTAGAAGAACGTTTGCATAGCTTGGTGTTATTCTTCTCTCTTCAGCTGCTTTTACTATTGCACCTCTAGAGCCCTCATAGCTTTCAGGCCTTCGTGAGTCGTATCTTGCTATAGGTCTCCCATCTTCATCGTAAAATCTTTCTATTTTTCGATCTTTCATGCTCTTTTGTTTGTGGGATGTTATTTAAACCTTTGTGTTTTGTCACTATCGTGTAGGTACTATTCTCTCTTTAACTATAAATAACCCTCTCTACTTGGGGAATTATGGATTCGGAAACTATTGAGAAGACGCGAAAAGCAGGCAAGATTACTGCTGAAGCAGTGGCGTTTGCTCGTGGCATCGTGAAGAAAGATATGCTTTTACTGGAGCTTGCGGAAAAAATTGAGCATTTCATTCGCTCACAGGGTGCTCAACCGGCTTTTCCTGTTAATTTATCGATTAATGAGGTTGCTGCGCATGCGACACCAAGCTATGATGATCAGAGTGTGGCGCACGGGTTGCTGAAAGTGGACATTGGTGTGCATCTTGATGGCTTTGTAGGAGATACTGCTTTTACTGTTGACTTAGAGCACTCTGCAGAAGGGAAGAAATTGATTGAAGCTGCAGAAGCAGGTCTTGCTGCCGCTCTTGCGGAAATAAAGCTGGGAAGTTCCACGCAAGCACTCGGCGGCGTTATTGAGAAGGCAATCAAGCATCATGGTGTGGTACCTATCAATAATTTAACCGGACACTCGATTGAACCGTGGGAAGTCCATGCAGGCATCTCCATTCCCAATCATGCTGCTGGTTCGGATACGATTTTGGAGGAGGGCGTGTACGCTATTGAGCCCTTTACTACCACTGGTGCTGGTAGTGTTCGTGACGGGAAGGCTTCAGGTATCTATCACTTACTTCGAGCGGCGCAGGTTCGCGATAGCAATGCACGGCTGGTTTTAGGGTTCATCCGGGAGCGTTATCATCAGTTGCCCTTTTGTTCTCGGTGGATTCACAAAGAGTTCGGAGCTAAAGGGCTGTTGGGGTTGAAGATGATTGAGCGTAGCGGTGCATTGTATCATTTTCCACAGCTGATTGAACGTTCAAACGCGAAAGTGGCACAAGCAGAACATACGGTTATTATCACGAAGAAAGGCGTAGAAGTCGTTACCCTCTAGTTTCCTCATCAGACAATCCACGCGTGTATTGCTCTATCTTTTCTTTTCCTACTGTTTCCTCAAGAAGTCTAGACATTCTCTTATGTAATTGATCGGGGATGAGATATCGCGCGCTTGGTCGTGTATGGATGGCCTGGGCGTGTGATTCGTCGAGTAAAACACTGCCGTCATAACCATTTTCCCTCAAGTGTTCGAAAAGGGGCTTAAGAGAATACTTTTCTAATATTGTCATCGCTCTTCCTCTGTATTCTTCATCCAGCTCCCAATATGCATGCCCCAGTTCGTGCCTTACTACGCGAGCAGCGCTTGGGTGGTTACGGTGTGTTGCTATGAGATAAAAGGACTCCGGGAGAGAACGTGCGAAAGAAATAAGCGCTTCTTCTTCAGGGGTGAGGGGATTGAAACTCCCTTCAAAGAATGGTTTGAATATTCTTCCTGGAACGTTAAATCCATTCCAGTCAAGGTCGTACGTGTATATACCTAGTTCTTTTCCCTTTGGAGAATTATTAATGTACCATGTTTGAAACTCTTCTCGTGTGAACGCTCTGTTCCGAAAGTCTGCATTGGGGGATTCGTAATGTTCTTGAGGACGCATGTGCGTGTTGCACATTCGCGCCTGATTGGACCATATGAGTAACGGCAGATTGGGATTTGGAGCGCGGATTTCCACACCGAGATCCTTAAGTGTTTTACTAGCCATCGTTGTGCAGTTTCTTTGCGCTTTTTATAGATTTAGCTATTACCCAGCATACATCGGACCCATTTCTACGCCGGCTTTTGCGTTTCTTATATAGAGGTCTTCAATCTTTTTGTATCTCTTGGCGGTTTCTTCAGATACTGATGGTTTGACTTTGTGCATTGCTTCGTCAAAGTCAGTCATAGTCACGTTAGTGGCTTGCATATTCTTACGAAGTGCGCCAATTGCAGCCTCTCTGACTAAAGACTCGATATCTGCGCCTACGAAACCTTCGGTTTTACGGACAAGTTCGTCTAGCTTGACACTCTTGTCTAAAGGAACGCCTTTCATATGGATATCAAAGATTTTCTTTCTGCTTTCTGGATCAGGCACGTCTACCAAAAGAACTCGGTCAAAGCGGCCAGGGCGCAAGATTGCTGCGTCAAGCATATCTGGACGATTCGTTGCTCCGATGACGACGACGTCTTTGAGTCCTTCGAGACCATCAATCTCTGCCAGAAGTTGATTCAGCACGCGCTCAGTTACTTTCGTACCCATTTCCATGCCTCTTCTCGCGGCTAGTGCGTCCATTTCATCAAAGAAGATGATACACGGGGCGACCTGCCGTGCACGCTCGAAGATCTTACGGACACCTTCTTCAGACTTGCCGACCCACATCGATAATAGAGATGGGCCTTTGACTGAAATGAAATTTGCTTCGGATTCTTTCGCTACCGCTTTCGCTAGCAATGTCTTACCCGTACCAGGCGGCCCATAGAGTAAGATGCCTCGTGGAGGACGGATGCCCATGCGCTCAAAGTTTTCTTTGTACTTGAGTGGCCATTCTACTGCTTCTTTCAAGCTCTGCTTGGTACTGTCAAGACCGCCAACATCTTCCCATCCCACTGTTGGTGTTTCCACTAGAACTTCTCGCATTGCGCTTGGTCGTACTACTTTAAGGGCTTCCTCAAAGTCTTCTTGAGAAATGATAATCTTGTCGAGTACTTCATTCGGGATTTCTTGTTCTTCATCCATCTTGAATTCTGAAAGGTGCTTTCTTAGAACGCTCATTGCCGCCTCTTTTGCTAATGAGGAAAGGTCTGCACCTACGAATCCGTGGGTTTTTGCTGCAATACTTCCCATCATTCCTTGCGTCATAATTTTTGCTATTACTTCCCGTTCTTTCAATGGTAATTGCTTGATTATTGCTTCATTCTTTTTTTCGTTTTCGGTTAACAACGTGTTAACTTTCTTTACGATTACTAGCTCCTCGTGTGCTTCGAGAAGGTTCTTTTTTATGTCCGTTAATTTATTTTCTTCTTTCGTTGTCATCATTTCCTTTCCATATTCAGTAATTTTTTCTTGAAGCGAGGTTACTTTTGCTTCCAAGTAACTTTTTTTAGATGGTGCTTTCAACGGCATGTTGCGTGTGTGGATCTTGAGGATATTGAGCCTGCCTTTTTTATCTGGCACTGAAATCTCTAGCTCACGGTCAAATCTCCCTGGGCGACGGAGAGCAGGATCGAGTGAGTTTGGACGATTTGTTGCTCCGATGACGACTACTCGGCCACGTGAGGTAAGGCCATCCATCATCGTTAACAACTGTGATACCACACGTCTCTCTACTTCACCTTGGACTTCTTCACGCTTGGGAGCGATTGCATCTATTTCATCAATGAAAATGATGGAGGGGGCATTTTTCTTAGCATCTTCGAATAAATCGCGTATTTTCTTCTCAGACTCGCCATAGAACTTAGACATAATTTCTGGTCCATTCAGGAGAATGAAGTTTGCCTCTGACTCATTTGCTACCGCTTTCGCTAGCAATGTCTTACCTGTACCTGGCGGGCCATAGAGTAATACTCCCTTTGGAGGATCGATGCCTAGTCTGTCAAACACTTCAGGGTGTTTTAGTGGTAGCTCTACCATTTCACGTACTTTCTTGATCTCGTCTGTAAGGCCGCCAACGTCTTCGTAGGTTACTTCAGGAACGCCGCTTTCATCAGTGACTTCAACTGCTTTTGAGTTGAGTGAGACTTCTGTCTCTTCTGTGATAATCACTGGCTGTCCTGGCGTGGCTGAAACAACAACAAAACGGATGCGCTGGAACCCGGTAAATCCGAAGTTGCCTCCGAATAATTCGTTGAGATCTCCAAATATATCTGGCATGTCGCTCATCAAATCTCGACGGCGTTGTGCGCCACCTAAGGAGATAACATCGCCTTTCACCACTGCACGGCCGAGCAGACCGTTGCGGAATACTTCAGGGTCTGCCTGAATAATGATTCCTTGTTGAGCGGGAGCTATAACGACTTTCTTAGCAGGTTTAACTTGAGCTTTCTTAATTGAAACAAGCTCGCCAATGCCTGTTTTTGCATTACGTCTGATAAGGCCGTCAATTCTGATAACTCCCTCCCCTACATCCGCAGGATAGGAGCGATCTACTACTGCTACGGTTTCACGCTCGCCTTTAATCGATACGATATCTCCTCTTTTTAATCCGAGGTCTTTCATGACTTCTGTATCTATGCGGGCGATGCCTTTGTAGGCATCGTCTTGTAGTGCTTCCAATACTTTGAGTTTAATTTCGTTCATCTTCAAGGTCTCCAAAATCTAATCGCAAGCGGCGCATGTCTTCAAAGCAGAGACGAACCATATCGTTCATAAGTTTTTCCTCATGATGCATGAATTCGACAATTTCTTTGGGAATACTGATTGCGTGACTGTTGCCAATGATACGGAGTTTAACATTATATGTCTTTCCCCTCAAGTTCTTATATTGGTGGAATGATTGTTCATCTACAGGGTGTATGATCGTTTGGCTACACGTTGGACACTCTATTGCTCGAAGCTGAACTCCGTCTTTGACTATTAACGTTCGATCCATTTCTTCGTTGCACTTTTTGCATACAATTTTTTGGTCAAATATATCATTCATGGTATCTTTTTTGTGTATACCTTATGGGATATACGAAGGTATTTAAATCTTATGAAAGATTAGTTGTCTCGTCTTACGTGGAGGCCTGCTCGTTGTGCACTTTCATAGAGTATGGTGTCGGGGCTGTTTTTCTCAGAGGTTGTAATGAAGGGCCTACCGTCTCTGCTTACGAGAGTGCCGCTATACGTGGCTCCACTCTGGTTGAAGATGACCACTGAAGGATACTCGCACCACTCCTTGCCCACTAATACCCTTATGTCTCTTATAATTCTGATTCTTTCTCCACTTCCATTTTCGAGCTCCTTATAGGTTGAAGGTTCAACCGTATAGACTGCTTTTTTTTCCTCCCAGGGCAGTTTTAATCTGATGTTCATTTCCGACCAGATTCATATGTTTTAAAAAGATAGTTGTGTTCAAGAGCGAATGACCTTATCGCGTACATCAAAACGATTCTGGGCGTTTTTAAAGGAAGATACCTGGCAATCGTGGCTTGTATCGCTGGTGCTTGTCTTTCTATTCATCAAGTTCATCTTTTTCCCGCTACTCTCTGGGGTGACGGGAACGCCGTTGCCGCTTGTTGTCGTTGAGTCATGCTCGATGTATCATGAGGTGGGCTTTGATGATTGGTGGAATCAAAATGCTCCCTGGTATGAGCAGAAGGGCATTAGTGAAGAGAGCTTCCGCGCTTTCTCTCTTCGTAATGGGTTGAATAAAGGAGATATCGTCTTTGTTTGGGGGCGAGCTCCGATTGACGTGGGCGACGTGATTATCTTCAATTCAGTCTATCAGTATCCGTTGATTCATCGAGTCGTCTCGCTTGATCCGCTCGAGACTAAGGGAGATCATAATGCTGGACAGCTTGATGCTGAGCGAGATATTGCACCAGATCAAGTGCTAGGTAGGGCGGTTGGAAAAGTGCCTGCTCTCGGATGGGTTAAGCTTATCTTTTTTGAAGGGTTTAAAGATTCGGAGCAGCGCGGTTTCTGTAGCTAAATTTTACTTTAGTCCAGGAATAAAGAGATATTTGTGTTCTTTGTAGTACCATAACGTTTTATGCTCTTTAATTACTTCTCCGAAATTATCTTTTATTTCTTTCATAATCGTGCGTAGGTGTTGTTGATCCTTGACATTTAGTTCTATTTCGATATCTTCGCCGCCTAAAACCTCGTCTTTGTAGACGATAAATGGATTTTGTTTAATATAGTCATGGAACTTTTTTTCTATACCTTTGCTCGTCCGGTTGAGTCTGAACATTACCTTAACATACCCATATCCTAATTTTTCATAGTCAAAGGCGGTTCGATAGCCAAGAATAACTCCTTTTTTTTCAAGCGTTTTTATCTTTTGCATTGCAGTCTTAGGAGTTACTCCTATTTCTGTCGCTAGTTCAATAATTGGCTTTCTTGGATTTACTGCGATTGCCTGAAGCAAGGCGATTTCTTTCGGTTCTAGGAACAGTTCTTGCGGTTCGGTAATGAAATTATTCTCAAAGGTATTTCGTTGCGTCTCATCGAGAATAAATGCTCGCGAATAATAAGTTACGTGCGTCATGATAGCAAGAAAACGTTCAGCGATGTACTCGTTAAATTCTTCGAGCAGTTCTTTCCATAGGCTATTTATTTCGCTCACTGATTTGACAAGTATCAAGGCACCTATGTCGTAATCACCTTCAATGGAAACAAGCCACGTTACTTGTTTTTTACTTTTAAGGAATTCGATGATTTCCGACTCTTTCTGAGACGTCGTGTCTTCAAGATTGAGATAGAGTCGAAAGCTCATGTAGCCCAGTTTGCCTACATCAACAATCGTGTGAAAATGGCGAATGATTCCTTCTTGTTCAAATTTTTTTAATTTGTAGGTAACAGCAGTTTTACTCACTCCTATTTTACGAGCTAGTTCGTTGACACTTTGACGACTATCCAGATCAAGTTCATAGAGTAGTTTCCTATCTTTTAGTGTAAGTTTTACCATTATTATGCTTTTTAGGTAATTTAGCTTATAAATATTACTCTTTTTACCTAATTTCTAAGGAAAGGTATTATCTAATGCATTTGTTATTTATTGATAACTCAATAGGAGTAACAAGGAAAATGACAAACATACATCAAACAGAACGGCTCAAGCCGACCTTACACTCAGTCAAGACTGGGATGAAAGGAGGTATGAGAACATGACAAGTGAAATTGACGATCGTAGTAAGAAACATCCTTATCTTCGTGGCGTTGTTAGAAAATTAAATCAGCTTAATACAATTCTTGAAAACATATTTTACACTAAGTTTGGGGAGAGATTTAGAAGGGATGACATTGACCATAGATTGAGACTTTATGATGAAGGACGCTCTGATCTTGAGGAAAGCTCTGATGATGCTTTTCGTATGAGTTGCATTGTTTATAACTTTGAAATGTCTGAAGGAGATCGGGATGAAAGAGATGTTCTGAGGAACGCTCTAGTTCAAGGCAGTACGGGGTGTCTGAGTAGGAGGTATAGTCGTGATAAATTTGAGAAAGGCTTAATGAGGGTCATATCCGAATTAACTGCCTCTATTGCTGATTCTAGGCCAGCTGAAAGATATCCTGGTTTTTCAAGGACAAATAGGTCTATGCGGAAGTATTGTAAAGAAACTTCTCAAAGAGAACAAAAAAAGCTAGACTTTGCTAAATCTCTTTTGAAGGAATCTTTTGCTACGTCTTACGCAGATAGAAGTCCACAAGAACCGCCAACAACCTTTCCTCTTGAGGTTAATCAAGAGGAGTGGGTTAAGATAAGAGATCGAATTTTAAAACCAAGCAACGAGGGCTAATTGAATTAGATGGTTCTCGTTGTTTTCTTTTTTAGTTTGCTATATTTAAGGCGGTTTACGATGTTTTACGGAGAAGTATAACCAAAGGCTTAAAAACTTCTTTTCTTGCTAGCCTGTATGGAGTTCTGTCCTAAGTGCGGTAGCGTGATTCTTGTTGTTGATAAGAAAGCCGCATGTGCCAAATGTGGCTATAAACCAAAGGGGAACGTCAAGATACAGAGCAGTGAGAAGTTAGGCAAGAGTGCTGCTATCGCTGTTGTTAAGGAAAAGGAAATTACTACTTATCCTGTTGTCAGCATTAAATGTCCTAAATGCAAGCACACTGAGGCGTATTTCTGGACGCTCCAAACGAGATCGAGTGATGAATCAGAGACTAAGTTTTACAAGTGTACCAAGTGTGAACACACCTGGCGTGTCTATAGATAATCTTCTAGCATTAGGCTAAACGTTTAAAAACACTTTCCTGTTTGGTTGTACGTGGCCCCGTAGCTCAGCCCGGTCAGAGTACTGGACTCTTAATCCAGGTGTCGTGGGTTCAAATCCCATCGGGGTCATTGATGCTTTTGGTACATACTCGCGGGAGATTGCGGAAGGTGAGCGCTTTGCATGTTCTGCCATCGGGGTCATTGAACAATATAGAACATTTTATTGTCTTAAATGCTTAACTCTTTGATTTTGTTTATATATTAGGGGCGATACATTTGATAATTAAGGTCAAACTGATTTTTAAAGAGAAAGGTTTATATATTAATGTCGATACATTTGTATATGAAAACCAAAATTAATCAATTGGAGTTAGCACATCTGCTAAGAGGGCTTAATACCATTCAAATGGTAGAAAACTCTTTGAATGTAGACAAGGCTAGAGCAATTTACCTTATTTACAAGTTGAGAAAAAAAGGTTTTGTTGAAACAACCTACCAATCCGATAAAACAAGGGTTTACCATATCTCTCCTCAAAATGCACTTGGTGGTACGAGTTATATAGATATTCTTAATGAATATTCCCCTCTAAAGTTACTTGCGACAGAAGTTCATATGATTTATGGTAGAGAACCAAGCATCGAAGAAACTCTAATCTATGCTATAAATCGCAGAAGCGTGAGATATATTATTGCTTCTCTGGCTTTGTTTAGAAAAGTAAGGAATTGGAGTGAATTGTATCAACGAGCAAAAGAGACAAACTTATTGAGAGAAGTCGCTGCCCTCTATGAAATCTCAAGATTAGTTATT
>CAYHLN010000009.1:0-12184 GCA_964357505.1 Candidatus Woesearchaeota archaeon
CTCGAATATATTCCATGCCAGGAATTTCAATATATTCTTCAATACCAAATGAAAAATGATTTGAGGCAACTTGCTTCTTCTTCAAGCTGTTTTCAATAGCTCCAAGTAATCGCTTCAGTAACTCAAGTGCTTCTTTACCTCGGAGCGTAACTCGTGTTCCCAGTTCTAAACCTGGTTTAACTCCAAATTCAGGAATTCGTCTTTTAGGACCAGCACGAATGATCTGAGCCTTCTTTTGAGTAATTATCTCTAAAAGCTTCCGTGCTTTTTCAAGATCCTGGCCAGTAGCGCCTGCACTCAAAATAACTTTCTCAATACGAGGTTGTTGCATTACGTTCATAGGACTATTACGTGACTGCGCTCAAGCGCAACTTCACGTCCCCCTAAAGTAACTCTAACTTTTTCACCTTCAGTACCATGAACAACTCCATGGTTGCCAATGCTCCTTCCTGAAATGGCCATAACTTTTGCTCCCTTTGCCATTGGCTTAACTTCTTTGATTTCATTATCCATCGTTAACACAACGGAATCACCAACAGCTATCTTTTTTGTTGTCAATAAAGATGTTCCATCGTGCAGGCTGATTTGTATCTTATTGTCAGTAACCATGCGCTTTCCAACTACTTTAGCTATTCGTGTCGTATCATTGCTTGCTTCAAGGCTAAACTTTCCCGTGGTTAAAAAGACTAATTTGTATTTCTTATCAGCCTCCAACAGAGAGAGGATCTTAATGGGTTGTCGATAATCAGTAATGGCGCGGCCATTTACTTTAAGTTTTTTAGTATGAATAAGGTGCTTTACTTCTCGTAATGTTTGAGCGAGGTGTAACATATCTCGAATTGCAATAAGGGTAGGAACTGAGATTTCAGGATGATCTTTCGTTCTTACTAAGTATCGTGTACCTTTTCTCGGTATAGGTAATTTACTGCTTGCCCGCGCTCTTGTTTGGTGCATGTTTCCCCTCCTGTTTTCCTTTATCCTGTGGTTTTAAACGTTTCTTATCCTCTGTTGAAAGAGAAACAATCATAAGTTTGGAAGCATTAAAGAAAACCGGGATCTTTGACCCGTCTCGCTTCTGTCGAGTCACGTTTTCAAGCGTTACGCGTCGCTTGAGTAAGTCAACTTCAACAATTTTAGCGCGTTTCTTTTTGAACGTTCCTCGCTGAACAATAACTTCATCACCTGAGCGAACAGGTATGCTTCGTATCCCATACTTTACTCGCAAATCTTTAGCTAAATGTGCGCTTACAAGCTTATGACGTACATGGAGCGGAGCATGATGCAAATATTTTCTCTGTTTGCGTACTTGTGTACTTGAATTCCAAGAGGTAGAAAATTGTCGCTTCATAGTACAAACTCCGCAATTTTAGCAGCAACAGGCCAGCGCTCAAGCACTTCTCGAGCAATAGGGCCTTTGATCTGAGTTCCTTTTGGATTGCCCTTATCATCTTTCAAAAGCGCAACAGCATTATCCTCAAACATTACTCGCTCGCCAGTATTGCGCTTGTAGGATTTTCGCTGGCGAATAATGATTGCATCAAATACTTCTCCGATCATCTCCGGCTTTCCAGCGCGAACAGATACCTTGACATGATCGCCGACTTTTGCATATTGCTGTCTTCCCTTGACGCTTTTACCATGCTTTACTCCAGTGATACGTACAATACGAGCTCCGCTATTATCGCTTGCCACTAAATTGCTTCCAATATTCAGTCCTCGCGTTGCTCGAGCGCTAATGGCTTTCATTTTTTCTCCTCCGCAGATCGTACGATTTTAACAACCATAAAATGAATAATCTTGCTCAATGGTCTACACTCTTGGATCTCAACATAATCGCCTTCAGCGACGTGCATTCCCTTTGGAATACGTGCATGTAATCGAGTCTTATCCTTCAAAAATCGTTCATATTTCTTCAAATAAACAGTACGCTCAAACTCAATAGTCACGCGAGTTGGGAACTTATGCGTAACGTACCCTTGAAACATTCGACCGTGAGTTCTCACTGGTAGTGCGCGTTTTCCTTCTGTGTGTATTGTTTTTTGTTCTTTCATTGTTCTTCTTCATAGTTAACCACTGATGGATTCTGCTGCGAATCCAAGTCTTACCAGGATTGGTTTAACCTGTTTGTAGTGGTTTCCCTGTAACTCTATGATGCCTCCCTTGACCGTGCCACCGCAAGCAAGCCCTTCTTTGAGCGCTTTTGCCGTGGCCTTGATATCCACGCTTTTATCCAGACCGGATACGAGCGTGATGATCTTGCCGTAGCGCCGCTTTTCCGTATAAACGGTAATGCGCTGTTCAGCTTTCGCAAGATCGCCCCACGAAAGTGCTTCTACTGGCAGGCCGGTTCTTGGATCAATATGCATCTTAGTTTGACTTCAATCGCTTGGCTGATTCAGCCCGATTGAATGTGAATATGCGTGCGAGTGCCTTTTTAATCTCTTTGGTCTTCATCGAGCTCTTTTGGCCAGGTACCGAGGAGCGGATAAGCTCCATCTTCAACTCTTGAATACGAGCCTTACGTTGCTCGAGGCTCATCGTGCTTAATTCTTTAGTTTTTTTCGCCATGCTTTACTCCATTTTTCTTATTTTTCTTTTTTTCAACTTTTTCCACAGGAACTTCGATCGGCGCATTTGCTCGGTGTTTAAAGCCATCTAACATTGCTTGGTCGACGGTGATTCTATCGTGAATAACTGCGTACGGGGGTAAGATGCTGATCTTGATTCCAATAACTCCCAAGTTAGTTTTAGCCTGAGCCATAGCTCGCTCAACAACATGCGCAGGATCGCCTGTTTTTTTCAGATATCCCTGAGAGAATCGCCATGATTTAGCTCGCTCGCTTGGTAGCTTGCCAGAAAGGACGATTTCAACACCGAGTGCTCCTGATCTCATGATATCTGCCATGTATCGGTAGGCAATCATCTTGAAGCGTAGCGATCCCTTGCGCTCAAGCTGTAATGCAATATCATCTGCAACAAGATGAGCATCCAGTCTGGGTTCAGTAATCTCTTTAATGTCAATATGAGGGTTATCAAATTTGAATCGCTTCTTCAGCGTTGCAGTAAGCTCATTAATTTTCTCTCCCCTGCTACCAATAACAATACCTGGCTTATCTGTCGCAACAATAATTTTCTCTCCTACAGGCGTGTATTCAATACTTACTTCGCTCACTCTTCCTTTTCCGAGCGAGCGCTTAATGTATTCTCTCACACCGAGCTCATCATGCTTGAACTGAACAAACTTTTTCTCATCCATGTTTCTTCTCCTGAGGCTCCCGTGCTTCAATAAGTAAATTTACTCGCTTCCCGTGTGTACCGCCGCGTCGCATGGGTCGACTTGCCCAGCTTGGATTAGACGTGGTAATAACTGCCTTATCCAGCTCTAGCCCATTAACCAGAATGTTGCCTCGCAGCGCTCTGAGTGTGGTAATGAATTCACCAGCAGCAGTTATAGGGTATCGACCAGACATCATAGGACCTTTTCGATGAGGGATTTCTCCCTTAAATGGTACCGCTCTTTTAAATGCAATGACTTGTCGTAAGTCAGCCATAGCGACGTCAACAGTCTTTCCTCTGATAAATCGTGAGATATACATTGCATGTTTAAGCGAGATATGAAGTCCATTAGATCGAGCGACAGCAAGTTCTTTCTTTACAATCTTAGCCTTCTTCTCTTTCTTTTCTTTTTTCTCTTCTACAACTTCTTCTTTGACCGGTTTGCTCATTGGAAGATCCTTCTCAGTCTTAGGTTCCTCGTGCTTATGAGAAGTTTCATGCGTAGGGGGTGTTTTTTCTGTCATGGTTATTTCTTCAGTGCCTTCGAGCTCTTTGTTGCTCCAATACCTGCTGCTGAGTGTGCTACTCTCTTACGAGTATGGGCAAATTCTCCAAGTCGATGACCGATCATATCAGCAGTAAGGATAACTTCTTGGAAGCTCTTCCCATTATAAATCTCAATAGTCTTGCCAACAAGTCGGGGTACTACGACAAGGTCCCGTAAGTGTGTTCTTATTTTCTTCTTTCGAGCTTCCTTATCTTCACACGTTTTAAGGAATTTCTCAATAACTTCAAAGTGTCTTAGGACGCTGCGTCGCTCTCGTGATGGCAAGTACTTCGCAGACTCTCGTACATCAAGCTCTTTCAGATAAGCAAGCGTCTTACCCCGATAGAAAACTTCCTTTGACTTTACTTCTACGTCCATAGTTATTTCTTCCTCCCCGTTCTTCGTGGTCTCAAATGCCCAACACGAGCACCAGCAGGAGCGTTGCGTTTAGCGATCTTAGATTTAATACGCTTTCCTCTACCCGAACCAAATGGATGGTCAATAGCGTTCATCTTAACAGCAGAAGTACGTGGCCATAGTTTGTTACGTGCCTTCATTTCATAGAACATCTTACCAGCATTAATGAACGGCTTAAGCTTGCGTCCTTGGCCAGAAACTGCGCCAATGGTGGCTCTGCAGTTACCGTCTAAGATAAGCTCATTTTTATTGGGCATGAGTACTCCAACCTTATTATGATCATATCGCTTGTGTACAAGAGCACTTACTCCTGCTACGCGTACCATTTTACCGCCATCACCAGGGTTGCGCTCAACATTGTAAACAGAAGTACCTAAAGGAATATCACGTACAGCAACAACATTACCTGGCTTGATGTCAGTGGTTCCAATAGTAATATGGCCTCCCTCTTCAGCTCCTTCAAAAGCAGGAATAAAGAATATCTGAGACCCTACAGATACTTTTGCAAGCGGAGCAGAGTGTGCGGCTGAAGAAATGATCTTAACAATAGTTCCCTCGCCTGAAACAGAAGGGTATTTGATCTCATATACAAAAGCTCGAGCTCGCACTCGGTAACTCATGCTTCCCTTTCCTCGTGCCTGTGATATAATTCGCTTACCCATTTTACATTAGTCCCAATTTAGATGCAACATCTGCAGCCTGGTTTGATGCATCCAGGCGAACATATGCAAATTTTTTATTATTACGTATAAGTGTTCTAATTGATTCAATTTTAACTCCAAGAATCGTTTGAAGTTCTTTTTTTACATCTTCTTTCGAGCTTCTGCGTGGAACTTCAAACACGAGCGTGTTCTCAAGATCGATAAGCTTTACTGCTTTTTCAGAGCTTACTGGTCTCATTTGAGTTCCTCCAATGCTTTTTCAGTATACACGGTAAGTCTTCCCAAGGGATAAAGGTCTGCAATAGCAACATCATTTACTTTCTTTACTTCCACTCCAGGTACTTTTACATCTTCCTTGGCGCTTGTAATCAAGAGTAAACCAGCAGTTGATTTATATTTACGTCCTCGAGCTTTGCCTTTTCCAGCACGTACAGCTCTCTTCGAAAGAGCGAGGTCAAAGAGATCTCCCAGCATGATCCGTAAACTAGCAAGAATTTCTTTTGCTTTTACACGCTCAAGGGAAGATTCAATGACAAAAGGCATAGATGCCGTTACTTTGTCTACGCTTGCATAGCGCTCAACAATGTATTTCGCATGAGCTGTAGCAGCAAATGCCCCGTTGAAAGCAAGTTCCATTTCTTTTTTATTGATTTTTCTAAGGCGCCTCATACCCATTGGTCTGTGTACGAGTCTTCCACCTCGGGTGTTAGAAACTTCAGCTCCAACCCAATTAAACTGAACTCCGCGTCTCCATAGCGCCTTTCGCGGCGTTCTTGAGATTCCTTTTCCATACTGGCCTTTCCAGTCATGACGCTTGTGGCTAATAGTGCCGGAAGCAGAATGTCTCTTTCCAGCTCCGCTGAACGTAGCATGTGGTTGCCATGATCGGTCAGCCTCAACGTATTTTGCAATAATATCCCTACGTATTTGAGTATTGAATACAGCAGGCATTTCCACTTCTTTCTTAGTCTTTCCCTTTAGATCATATACTGCAGCTTTCATCGTTGTAACTCCATGAATTCGTAATTTTTTTTAGCCATCTTCTTACTTGGTCGCATAGCTGGCGTGATTAATATCTGACGCTTTGCCGGACCCTGCACGCTTCCGCTTACAAGAAGGTAATCATTCTTAACGAGCCCATAATTCTTGAATCCATTGTTTGCAATTCCCTGATCACTGCCTGTTCCAACATGAACCACACGCAAATTATAGTGAACTCGAGTAAACATTCCTAATTGTCCAGCAAGTGGAGCATAGTAAGTAACTCGAGCCGGGTGCCATGGCCCTAAGCTTCCTGGTCTGCGAACTCCCTTTTCAGCTTTGTGAGATCGTAGGCTGATACCAAATCGTGCTACGGGGCCAGAAAGACCTTTACCCTTCGTCAAGCCTCGAACATCAACCAGTTGTGTCTTGAAGAACTCTTTGAATGAAATTTCCTTACCAATAAATCCTTTTACAGCCTCGATATCTCCCTTGAAAGATACTTCGGTAAGGTCTGGCGTTTTCTTGAACATGTCTTTCATTACAGGATAAACAATAACTCGAATTTCATCATGTTCAGGCGCATGTTCAATCTTTCCTACAGCCTTAGGTGTCTTAATCTTTCGTTTAAGTTCCTTATCATGAGAAACAACAACCTCTTTTACAACAACTCCATTTTTGTAGAATCGTACAGAGAAGATTTTCATCTTAGGAACTTCCAAAATAGTGACAGGCATTGCGATTTTCTTGTTCGCAGTCATCGATTGGGGCGTTTTATCACGGATGATTGCAGTAGCCATTCCTACCTTGTAGGCAACAACGCCTCCAAAGCTATCATGGTTAACAACGCTCCAGTTCACTCTAGGTAAGAACTTTGCCGCCCTCTTGCGCGGCCAAAACTGTAAGCTTCCGAATCGTGGTCTTGTTGGTGGTGCCATGTTTGTGTTTGTTTACGTTAAGTACGTAGGACTAGGCATTGTCTAAGAAATGGCGTAACTCTCCACTCCACAGCCCGGCGCCTCCCGTCTGTGTGTTGAACCTCGTTAATCTTCTGTTATCAGCAGCTAGATTCTACAACTTTTTTCTATTTCATGAGTATTTAAAGCTTACGGGTTTTAAGCCCTATTGGGGAATACAAGAAGATTTGCAACAGAAGCCAATGCTTCCAAGGGCACTTGACGTCCAGGCCCTTGCTCGTAAAAAATAGCCTGCCCCTCTGGTGTTATTTCTATGCTTGAGCCAAGAGATAACCTACGCTCTTCATTTCCATCCCAAACACGAATAGCCGTGGCTTCGTAAGTAGGGGAGTCAGAGTCAATACCCGGCCGATATCGTCCACCACGAGCAATCAGTTGATCGGCTATTTCGTCTATTCCTGGAGACTGCGTTACGCCTCGACTAATTCGAACACCACCCTTTACTAAAGCATATTCAAATCCAATCACGCGCGGAGCCGTGTTATCTTTAGTCATAGAAACGGCACCAAGAGTTACTATTTAAACCTTCTCACGCAACAAACGGATACTCATGCGATTTCTTTATACCGTCAATTACGGTCTCACGCACAAGCTTGCCCTTTCTTTTAGCGAGCTTACGTAGCTCTTCTGGAGAAGAATACTTCTGAGGAAGAATAATATCTTCGATAACGAAAGTATGTTTCGCCTCAAACTCCTTGAATGCATGCGATTCGAAAATAAACTGTCTTATAAAAGCACTATCGGTTGTCTTAACAGAACAGAAGTCAATCTTTGGTCCCTTTTCAGAGGTGCTCGGTTTAGCAGACTTAGGAGCTTTTGCTTTTATCTTAAGTTCAGTCTCTCCTGCCTTAAAACTAAGTGCAAAAAAGGCCTCTGGCACTCCTTCACACAGCTTCACGATTTCTTTTCCAGACATTTGGCCCGCAATAATGTACTGCTTAATACCCATAAACTGTTTTTTCGAGCTTGAAGGCACTCGTCCTTCAAGATTCATGGTAGAAACAATTACTCCCGTAACTTCAGTTTTAGCATCTCCGAGTTTCTCAGCCATGCTTCGAACAAGATCATTGGCATATTCCGCAGTTGTGGCAAGACTAAATCCCTTTGGACCATATCGGGCCTTGATCATGGCGCGTTCTTTAAATGCGCCCCTACTGAATTTTTGAAACTGCAAGTGTACGATCTCGTCACTCTTTCCTTCAGTAATTTTTTTAATAAAACAGTCCATGATATTCCAATTATAGTCGGAGAGTTACGAACGTTTATAAATCTGTTCGCCTTCGTTACAAAATGGCCCTAGATAATTCAGATGTGCGCAAATTTGCAGCAATCGGTTTTATTCTCATCATTTTGGTAATGGCCTTCCTTGTTCTCAAACCACTCTTCCTTGCCATCATAGGGGGGCTTATTCTTGCATACATCTGCTATCCAGTATACAAGCTCATTTTCAAATTGTTCCGAGAACGTAATACTGCAGCACTAGCGACTTGTCTCGTTATCGTGATAATTATTTTCATACCATTCTGGTTTATCATACCTCTGATGATTCAGCAACTCTTTGATATTTTCAATGCTTCACAAACGTTAGACGTGGCCGGCCTGGTAGAGAAAATCATTCCCTCCTTCTCGGATGAAATTAAGCGCGATTTTACAGCAGCACTTATCACTTTCGTAAGCAAATCCATTTCCTCAGTCATTAATCTTCTTTCCTCATTCATACTCAATTTACCCACATATCTCTTATATTTCGCAGTTATCATTTTTGTATTCTTTTTCTCACTACGGGACGGAGAAAAATTAAAGGAGTATGCCGCTGGAATCACCCCCCTCAAGCGAGATAAAGAAAAACAGCTTGCACACCAATTTAAGGAAATAACCTCTTCGATTATCTTCGGATACATTATTGTTGGAATACTGCAAGGTATTGCGACAGGCGTTGGCCTGCTCCTATTCGGTGTACCAAACGCGCTCTTGCTGACAGTATTTGCGCTCTTTGCATCAGTCATCCCAATGATCGGCCCAGGGCTTATCTGGTTGCCTGCATCTATTTATCTGATCTCAATCGGTGAGACGAGCGCAGGTATTGGCTTTATGCTCTATGGCGCATTATTCGTCTCAACATTTGATAATTTCATTCGCCCCTATCTTGTCTCACGCCGCACTAAGATCCCGCCGGTAGTTGTGTTGATTGGCATGATCGGAGGATTATTGGTATTTGGAATACTGGGAATCATTATCGGACCCCTAACGCTCGCGTACGTGCTCACCTTACTTGATGCATACAAGAATAAGACGCTTGCAGAAATGTTTAGCGCAGATTAATATTTAAATCGCCTTTTCCTTAAGCCTCTATGAAATTGAGAGTGAAGCCATTCAAGCTGGCTGCTGGACGTCCTGTCGCATTTGTTCACGAATCTGATGCAGCAGAACTCAAAGTCTATCCAAGCTCGAGAGTACGAATCCGTTCTAACGGAATAAGCTGCCTTGCCATCGTGGATATTGTTTCAGGTTTGTTTAAGCCGGGATCTATTGCACTTTCAGAAGAAGTGCTCCAAGTATTGCCGCATGCCCGGGGCGGATACGTAGAAGTGAGTTTTGCCGAGCGTCCAGAAAGTTCAATGATTATTCAAAAGAAAATAATTTCAAAAAAATATACTGAAGCAGAACTACGGACAATTGTGAACGATATTGTAACCAACGCTCTAACGGAAGCAGAAATATCTTACTTTGTTTCAGATGTGTATCGTAATAGTCTGTCTCTGCAAGAGATCGTCTATCTAACAAAAGCGATTGCTGAAACCGGCAAACGACTCAAGTGGCATTCATCTAAAATTGCAGATAAACATTCCATTGGAGGTATACCGGGTAACCGAACAACTCCAATAGTCGTGTCGATCTGCGCAGCAGCAGGCATTATTATGCCCAAGACCTCTTCTCGCGCGATAACATCTGCCGCAGGTACTGCCGACGTCATTGAGTCGATTGCTCGCGTTGATTTTAAAGCAGAAGAGCTGCAACGTATTGTTCGGAAGACAGGTGCCTGTTTAGCATGGGGTGGTGCATTAGGGCTTGCACCAGCTGATGATAAACTTATCCGAGTTGAGAAAATGATTAATCTCGACCCAGAAGCTCAATTGATTGCCTCCATTCTTGCAAAAAAACTTGCAATGGGAAGCACACACGTGTTGATTGACATTCCCTACGGGCTAGGCGCGAAGGTTTCACTTGCACGAGCTAAAAAACTGGGCCGTAAGTTCCAGACCATGGGCCGTCTTCTTAAGTTACATATTAGAACCGTCCTGACCGAAGGAAGCCAACCTATTGGAAACGGCATCGGCCCCATCCTTGAAATTAAAGACGTGATCGCGGTACTTCGCCAAGAAAATCACCCAATTGATCTGGAAAAGAAATCAGTCTTCCTTGCAGGGCACGTCCTTGAATTAATGGGCAAGGCATCTCCAGGTGCAGGTCAATCAAAAGCCCGTGCTATTCTTGCATCGGGAGCAGCACTACGGAAATTTACTGAAATCATTGAAGCCCAGCATGGCACAATTAATCACCTCCCCAGGGCTCCCCTGACAAAGAATATTCGTGCTACAAAAAGCGGAACTGTAGTCTCAATTGAAAATCGTTCTATCAACTATCTGGGAAGGCTAGCCGGCTCTCCAGAAGACAAGACTGCAGGTCTTTATTTGGTGAAGCGCGTGCACGATGTGGTGAAGAAAGGAGACATTCTTTTCACCATTCACTCAGAGTCTTCAGACAAGCTTGCCGAGGCAGTTAGGAGCCTTAACCATATGGTTCCAATGACGATACGCTAATCAATTATCTATAACTTTAAATATCCCGAGTATGTGAGGAAATTATGGTCAGGGAAATGAGTCATCTTAAAAATTTAGTGGATTACATAAAGAAGAATAGTCAAAAAGGCTACAGTCGTGACTCGTTACGCTGGGCGCTTATCAAGCAAGGCAACATGAAGCATGAGGTTGATAAGGCATTTCAGATGGCGGATGCAGAAATGGCCCAAGAAATGCCCAAGGTTCAGCCTCAACCAGAACCACAAGTTGAAGTCGTTAACAGCGAAATTCCTACAGATGAAAAGTCTTCCTTCTGGAAGCGATTATTTAGCTAACTTCTAATCATTATTAACCTTTTTCCAAATAAACCGACTAGCTCAACGATGAGGGCAACCAGCCCAACAACAAGGCCGACGCATTCCACTTTTTAGCTTCGAGAGTCCCTTCTCGATACGTATACTCCTTGTCTCCTCTTTCTTACCTGATGTGACCCAGCAAATCCACTCATTGCGTGCGAGTGGTGTAATATCTTCCCATATTGCCCGCGCTTGTGAGTTAGAAGCAAGAGCTTTTTGTAAATCTGCTGGCATTTTGTGCATACCCGTAGAGCTTTCTTTTTTCGCTATTTTTGTATGCTTCATTAAACAATCTAGGGTCTATTATTGATAAAGGTGACGCCCGGACCCGGCCCCAGAACAAAGTGTCCCATTCCGGCCCAATTAATTCAAAAACCAAAAAATATTGTAATGTACTTCGTGATAGAATTTCTTGCCAGCCGTTCCAATCGTACAAGAACACCAAGCTTGATCTTTTTTATTCTTTAGATCAAAATGCATAACAAGTTCTGCCTTGTCTATTTTATCCAACTGTATTTTAGCATGAGCTATTTCTTTCAAGAACCACAAGTGATAAGATTTTGTAAACTTTAGTTTAAGAGTTTCATTTTTTTCGTTCTTAGAGGATCCATCTTTTAAATTAATGAACCAAGTACCCTTTGCAGGCAGCTTTTCCTTTGTAAGGCTTATAGAACTAAACGGAGGACTCGAAATACTATCGCAGAGGTTCTCAACTGTTCCTCTAAGTAATTTAAGTTTCATTAAAAAGTTAGTTTACTCTGCAATAAAAATCTATTCTTTTTAGTCTTATCTAAGGAGTCGTATCCATAAATCCCAAAAACATAGTATCTAGATCGTGGTAGACTCGTGCTCTAGCTTCTGCTTCTATGTCTAATCTTCTCGAGGTTTTAGGCTTAGACCTTCCTTGAGTTCTTTGCCAGGCAGAATAAAGTTCAGGAACGTTTTCGCGTGTTAACGGATTATCAAATAGAGCTTTCGCTTCAGGAGAGCTTTGCCCATAGAGCCTCTCGAATGATTGTTTGTAATTTGTACGAGCCATACTATTTCCTTAGAAACTGACTTTTTAAATCTATTCTTTGTTACTACTTAAAAGAAACATCTCTAATTAAGATAGAAATTGGGACACCAATTGGAGACGCCCGGACCCGGAATCGAACCGGGATATCCC
>CAYHLN010000009.1:12194-23735 GCA_964357505.1 Candidatus Woesearchaeota archaeon
AGGATATATAAACTTTTCGTTTTGATGTAATTTTTTAGTTATTACACTTTCATAATTTTATCTTGTCGGCAAAACGCCCACACCCGGAATCGAACCGGGATATCCCGGAGGAAACTGGTTCTCAAGACCAGCGCAGTACCATTGTGCCATCCGGGCGTAAATAGAAAGACTAACAATCTCTTTTAAACATTCCTAAGATCAACTTCCCTTTCAGTCAGCTTAAAGTGAATTTGGCTATTTTGCCATATTCTAATGGCCTCTTTGGCGAATGCAAGCATCTCTGGTTCAGCATCAGCATAATCATACCAAGCCGCCTCACCCTCTTCAGTGTTCTGTGGCATGCCTTCTGCAGTCGTTTGTAAGAGCATCACAATTTTGTGCTGATTAATTTTAGAGCTCAACAACTCGCAAAACCCGAACGGAACGAACGGGTTAGTAACATCGATCCCAGTTTCCTCAAAAACTTCTCTTCGGGCAGCTTCATAACTTAATTCTCCCGGAATCACGCCGCCGCCTGGAATACAGAGTGCTCCAGCGAACGGCCCTTTCTTCAAGCGTATAAGCAAAATCTGCCCCGCGGCATTGGTAACAACCGCGTTCGCATTGAGCTTAATCGGTCCAGTAATAGGCATGACGTAAGATTAGTGCTAGAGTATTTAACGTTTATTTAGAACCATTACTCATATCTAGTGCAGCCTTAAGCACGCTCGGCAGCTCGGTCACACCATCTATGCTGGTAAAGTGTCCTTGTTCGTGCTCTACGGCTGTCCGCGAGCCCAGTTGTTGCTCAAAGATAGTCTTATTGGTTAACGGAACGAACGGGTCATTGTCAGAGAAAAGAGCAAAGCTTTGAGACAACTGTTTTTTTACCTTCTCAAGATCGATTTCAGTTTCTATCCACGGTTGTACAATAGCTCGCTCTTCATCTGTCTCTAAACCGGTAAGGTCAAACCATCCCCCAACAAATATGGCGCCTCCAATCTGCTTCTTCTCAGGTAACTGCTCTACATAACGTAAGATCGCCTGGCAGCCAATGCTATGGCCAATCAAGAACAGCTCTCTCGTTGGATCGCCAAGCGACTCATTCAAATGCTCAACCCATGCCTCAATTTCGGGGGTGGCAGGATCAGGCATCTCTAGGATATCAACAAAAAAGCCATGCTTCTCTAGCCCTTGCTTGAGCCAAGGATACCAATCACCATCTGGGCTGCCGTCCCAGCGGTGCACGATGAAGAAACGTTTCATGAAAGGCTAGAACAAAGAGGGTAAATAAAGATTATTAAACGAGAAAATCTAATTCTTTTATGGAGAAAATCATTCTAATCGGTGGCGCTCCAACCGTTGGAAAAAGCTATCTCGCACGAAAATTATCAAAATCACTTGGCATTCCTTGGATTTCTACTGATACAATTAGAAGTCAGATGAGGAAAAAGGTAAAAAAGAAAGATTATCCAAAAATCTTCTTTTTTGGAGAGGGGACTAACGCAGTGGCTACCGACTATCTGACAAATCATACACCAAGCCAGATAGTAAAACATCAAAATGAAGAAAGCGAAGAAGTGTGGATCGGTGTTTCGGAGACCATTAATAATGCTTTAGAAATAAAAAAGTCACTTATTATCGAAGGGGTGGCGGTTTTGCCCTATTTAGCATCCAAGCGTATGAATGAAGATAAGCGAATTAGAGTTGCTTTCTTAGTTGATGAAAATGTTGAGCGCATTCGTAAAACCATTTTTACACGAGGTTTATGGGATAAAGCGAGCAAATATCCCGATAGTGTCAAGGAAAAAGAGGTTGAATGGGTAATGGCATTTAACGATTATATAAAAAAAGAGGCCAAGAAATATGGCCTACCCCTGGTGACTATTAAAGATCGTGAAAGTTATCTAAACGATGTTAAAAAGATAATTTCTAAGTGAAAACTACTTTCACATTTCTAATTAAAGAAAATCTCCTTGGTAAAAAATAAAACAAAAACTAACCAAAGAGTGATGCAAGTCCAGCAGCAGATTCCTCCTGCTTCTCTTCTTTCTTCTCTTCTGCTTTTGCTGTAGGTGCGGCAGCAGCAGGCGCAGCAACTGCGATCTGTGCGTTTGCTAGTTCAGCAGCAATATCGACGCCGTGTAGGCATGCGACAAGCGTCTTGACCTTAGCCTCATCTACTTGAGAGCCAGTAGCAGAGATCACTTTCTTCAAGTGCTCCTCAGTAACTGGGTGGCCAAGCTTATGCAGCAAAAGAGCAGCATAAATATATTCCATTACGCGATCCTCCTTATCATTGTGATCATGGTGTTGCAGGCGCGAGCCGTGCAAGCGCTTTCTCCTCCCGAGATGCAAGTGCGATGAAGTATTTGACGGTTTCTGGCGTTAGGTACTTGACGCCTACCGCAAAGCCTTGTGACTTCATAATGGCGTCTTGAAGCGCAGCAATAGTGCCTGGCTTGTTAATACGGATATTTGCATACACTTTGTCAGCATGTGCATCGTATGCAGCGATAGGGATAAAACCAACTTTCATTGGACTTACGCCCAGCTTAGCAAGTACGCTCGCCACATTCTCTTTGATAGCTTCACCTTTGCGTGCAACAACGGCTCCTTTGATAACCTCAAGCTTGCCTTCCTTAACCGCAACTTTCAATCCAACGCCCGATAGCTCTGAAATAGCTGGGCCTGGAGCCAAATCAGTTGGTCCAGGTTGAATTTCAATATCTTCAGGCGCAATATCTCCACCCTTTGCTCGAGTTGGGATCTGACTTTCAGCTAATGTTACCGCAAGCTCAAACGCATCTTTTTCAGATAGGAAAATAACGAAATCAGCTTTTAATTCTGCCTTTAGGCTTTGGAGCGCGCCTTTTTCAGTTGCATCAATTGCTCGTTCGATAGCGTTCTTCTTCAAAAAGATAATTTCTGCAGTGCCACGCATCTTTTTTTTAAGATCATGGAATTGTGCGCTTGGCAAGCCCTTACAGGAAGCAAGCAAGATGGTGCGCGCACCCTTCATCTTCTTTGCAAGATCTTTAACAATTTTGACCTTGACTTCAGGGACTTTCCCCTTTCGTATGCTCATAGTAATTCCACCGCAAGTGGCTTGCTCATTGTGTACTTTACCATCATATTCTTGATATTCTCTTTCTTGGTAGGTAGCGTTGCAATAAGCCCATCGTAGATGGCAACAGCATTTGCCTCAAGGTGTTCATCACTCATACTTTCATTACCGATAGAGAGTTTGATACTTGGTTCTTTAGCACGGATTTTCATAGACTTATCGATCTTAGCTAAAAGCGCCTGGATGGCCGCAGGAGACTCATCAGTCACTACACCCAGCTGCGGGGAGGGCATCTTACCGCTTGGGCCCAGAGCTTTACCGAAAGCAGCTGCGACAGCCGGCATCAGCTTTGCATTAGCAATAAAGAAGTCATAGTCACTAACGAGATTTTTAAGTGCTTTTTTATCCTTGTAAGTATCAAATTCAGGTTTTGTAACGGTTTTTACCACAGTACTTTTAGCTTCCAGAAATGCACATACTTTTTTATCTTTGATTTTATGCGGCAGAGATACAACAAGATTAATGCTCGTTCTCTTCACGTCAATCCCCTTTAGATTAATGATCAAGTCTATCGACTGGGAAAATTTACGCTTTTCTTCCTTTCGTAGTTCTGCAAGTGCTTCTCGTAGTTTCATGTGTGTGTCTCCTACGTGATGACCGTTGCCCCTAGAGAGAGCCTCGGTACGTAGTATTTCGACTAGAGCGATACAAATGTTCTCTATTTAAGCCTGTTGGTACGGCAACATCTGTCCAAATTCCTTCCATAGCATTGATTAAAACTTCATCAATATCTTCTTCATGGTCGTAATTGTCTATACTTCCATCATCTTCAAATCTGTAATTTAGTCTATTCATAGAACAACACACAACAATCACTTTTTAAAAGTTGTCTCTGGGCCTCTTATCCGGTATGGTTGTCAAACTTATGCAAATACTCTTTCACACGCTCTATGGTTTGAGGGATCAAGAAGTTCTCAATCTTGTTCCCAAATAAGCTTGAAAGCGGTTCAAACTCTGACAAACGATAAACATTACTTTTTTTGTCTACGAGCATCAGATCACGAAGTCGCTTCAGCTGGCGCCGCACATTGCTTTCAGCCAAACCCTTCTCTTCAAGCGAGTGCTCTTTCCGAGAAGCGCGAATGCGATCAATCACCTCAAATGAGCTAATTTCTTCCTTTTTCTTGCGCGCTTCATCAAGCACAAGCAATATATCCACAATAACATCTCTCGAGTCTCCCGGCTGTAAGAGTCCCAGACTCAAACAAATCTTCTTAACGAGCTCGCGCCTTGAAACGTCGTACGGTCGTTCGTATTTTCGTAAGGTAATTTCAGCAAGAGGGACATCGCGAACCATAGCTTAGAAATCATAGTAATCATTATAAATCTACCCTCCGAGCCCCTCAGATGGAGCTGGTAGCGTGTTTAGGAGCGGACAGAGAGTCATGGGGTCAAGTCACTGGTCTCATCAATCGGGGCGAGTGGGACAAAATCATTCTCATAAAATCACAGGCAGCTCTTGATTATCCGACTCCAGAAGGAGCACAGGAAGTGATCTTAGACACTACAAAACCTTTGATTGAGCTTAAGGACAGAATCATTGCACAGCTAAAAAATAGTTTCTCAGCGTTTGAGGCTTGCCTATCCATTGCCTCAGGTTCAGGCAAGGAACATATGGCAATAATCTCTGCATTGTTAAGCATACCAGTCGGCATCAGACTTGTCGCTTTTACTAAGAATGGCGTTGAGTTTGTCAACTGACTTGTTCTAAAATAAGCTGGATGGCGAGGTCAAATCTTTCACAAATAAAAGTTTTTTCTGGCTTATCACGCATTAATTGTTCTACGTTGCTAACATCTCCAAGCTCTCTCGTCTTATAATCGGGGACTAAAATGCCTATTCCCTCGGCGTTATGAGCCATCTGCACGTCACTCAACCTATCACCAATAACATAGATCTTAGAAAAATCTCCCAGTTCTCTTGCTGAATGCATGGCTGCTCTTTCCAAAAGGCCGATATTCGGCTTCATACTTCGATCATTTTCTCGAACGTATAGTGGATTTACGCTTCTTCCTTTTTCTTCTGCCTTTCGTACATATTGTTTATCGACATAAGGGCAAAAAAATATTCCCTCAGGTTCAGCACCATTAATACAAAGCTTCCACATAATTTCATCATTCACCTGGCGCACCATCGCTTCAGTAAGTCTAGAAAAATTCTTAGCCCCATCAATTCCTTCAAGAGCCACTCCTGCTTGATTTGAAAGAATATAGGAATGTGCTCCCCGAGCAAATTTTAGTCTCCTCATACCACCAATAACTCCAGGCATAAAATCGATAAGTTCTTGCCAGTTTTCCTGCGAGCCAAGGTAGTAGTTTTCATCCTTGATCAGCGTTCCATCGCGATCAATTCCAACAAGAATTTCATTTGGCATGAAAAATCCAGAGTAGATTGCTATTTAAAACTTTCAGAAGAACACAAACACCCAACGCAACGTCATCCACACAAAGACTGCCAATATTGCCCAGGTTGCTGCAGCAAAGGCGTATCGTGCAATCTTTTCCTTACCCGTAATGCCCCATAGCGTGAGGTAGAAGAAGCGCCCTCCATCAAAGATGCCTACCGGAAGCATGTTCATCAATGCAACGCTGATGTTGATGATAACCATCCACCACAGGAAATCATAGATAAACCACGCAAAGTCTCCAAGGGCACGCGGCTCGTAGTAAGTGAATGGATCTTTTATTTTTGAGATCAATGAAAAGAGCTGACCAAGTACCTTGCCCTTTGGCGGTTCAATAATGCCGATACCCAAATAAGCCCTACCCCCTCGCTCTCCAAGCGTCAGCGATACCGTTGTCTTCACGTTGTCTTCAACAGTAAGGATGTCAACAGTCTGTCCTGGCCGCTTGCTCTCCAACACAACGCGTAGCTCGTCCATACTTCGTATCTCCTGTCCATCTATTGCCAGGATTGGCCCCTTAAAGTTGGCATTAATCGCGGGAGCATCATCATACACTACAATGAGCTCAACATCCTTTTCAGTCGCTGTCTCGAGGACAGTACCACTTGCTAGGTAAGTGCGATCTGCAATTTCAACACGCTGCAATGATTCATTGAGATCCATCCCGAGGATGCCTTGCGAGCTATCAATCGGAATACCATTGATTGACGTAATGTGAGAAATATTAATCGCTGATGTACCATACGCGTTGAAATTTATGCCTGCTGGTGTGAAAGCCGCTGCAAAGAAAGCCCACATAATCAAACCGAATACAATCGTTACGAGCACATTCGCAAACGTTCCTGCAGCAAGAATAACCAGCTGTGGAAACTTCTTTGCTTTTTGCATATGTTTCTCATCAGGTTCGACAAAAGCCGCTAAGAACGGCCCTAAAAAGCCAAAGCCAGTTGCGTGTACTTTGATGTTGTAGAAGCGCGCGTAGATGCCGTGAGCAAACTCATGAGTTATGGCAACGATAGCAATGATGAGGATCCAATACGTAAAGTAGAACGGTGGTAAAAATTCAACTTTAAACAAGTCAGGCAAGTACGGAACGAGCGGCAAAATAGGAGGGATCTTAGTCTCCCGGACAACCGCGTTCGACGTATAAAGACGTACAAGAACAACAAGCATGTAAATCATGATGGCCATGAGCGCATAACCGCACGCAACGACAACATATTGAAGCGGCTTCAAGATTTTTGCATATCGTCTGCTCGTTGTTTCAATAATCTTAAGGCCAATATTAGTTCTGTACAAATAGAGAATGCCTTGCCGCTTTAAGTTGGAGCGATGAGTGTACAAGAACAGCACTACCGCTAAGGTGAATACTACTAAAAAACTCAAGTCGTAAAGCACAAAACTCATGGGTTATCACTTCTTTTTGGTTCTGATAGGTCGAAAAACGCGACCATGGCAGCGCCGACAGGGAACTGATTTCTCAGCTACTCTGATCGGTTCGGTTCTCATCTTCTGGTTACAATTTTTACAGATAAATACATTACGGAACATGCGGTTGTGCGCAACCGGTAGTTTTGTTGCCATCAGAGAACTCTCCTGATTGCTTTCTTACCTTCAACATCCCAATATTCAACAATCTTCTCAGGAGCAATTTCAGCTTTAAGCTCTTCAGGGTAGGGTAAATCCATTGTCTCAAATGTCTCAAGATCCATTACTGATGCAGTCTCTTCACCTACAGTTAAAACTTGCGCTTTCAACTTAGAAATCATGGGTACTTCAAATCGCTCATGTCCAGGAACAGCAATCACTTTCTTTTTACCGCTCAATATTCCAATGGCTTCAATACGGCACTTACTTGCTCCATGCTTGCCGGTCTTGCTAATATCATTCGACCGTACAGTATACGCTTCACCATCAACAAGGATCGTTGTTCCAGGCTTGGCTTCAGTGCCATCAATCAATTTTAAAACCATAACTCATCTGCACAAGAAACGTTTATAAAACTTACTAAACACTCGCACGCATGGAACTTACCAAAAAAGACGAATTTATCGAGGTTGTTTTTACTGGAAAGGCTAATGGTACGGTGTTTGACACCAACAATCCGGTCGTTTTGAAGGAGATTGACCCAAAAGCCACTCCAAGAAAGTGGATTGTAGCAGTAGGCGCAGGAATGGTTATCAGCGGGCTTGATAAGGCCCTAGAAGGCAAGGAACCTCATAAGGATTACATTGTTTCAATAAGCGCGAACGAAGGGTTTGGTCCAAGACAAAAGTCACTTATCAGAACAATTCCTCTTCGTTCATTCACTGAACAGAAAGTATTTCCTCAAGCAGGCATGACACTGAGCCTTGATGGTGCCATGGTGCGTATCAGTGCAGTCTCTGGTTCGCGAGTTATTGCAGACTTCAATCATCCGCTTGCCGGAAAAGATCTAAGCTACGAATTCACCATTACACGTAAGGTTGATGACGTCAAGGAAAGAACTGAAGCGTTCTTCTCCTTTTTCCTACGATTTATGCCCGAGTTTGATGTCAATGAGGCAGGCGTCGTGATAAGGGCACAAAAAGAACTTGAACCGCTCATGACAGCTTTCAAGGAACGCTTCGAGCAATTAGTAGGAAAAACGTTGCATTTTCAAGCAGTTGAGCCAAAACCTAAGAAAGAACAAAAGTTCGAAGTAGAAACACAACAATCCTTATAAACGAACCCATTCTGTATACGCTATGGCACTAACCATAGAAAAAAAGGGGCAGTCCAGCGCGACACACGAAATTGACAAAGAACTTGAGGCTTTAGTGCATAGTCAAGTTGCACGTATTAAAGTAATTGGTTGTGGAGGCGGAGGAGGAAATTCAGTATCTCGAATGAAAGAGACCGGCATTAGGGGGTGTGAGATTATCACGCTTAATACGGATGCACAAGACCTACTTTATTCAAATGCAGACCATAAAATTCTTATTGGTCGCGAGTTAACAAACGGTTTAGGTGCAGGCAGCAATCCTAAAATTGGAGAAGAAGCTGCTCGTGAGTCCGAGCAGGAAATAAAAAAAAGGCTTGCAGGATCTGATCTTATTTTCGTCACCTGTGGTTTAGGCGGAGGTACTGGTACGGGAGCAGCACCCGTTGTCGCAGATATCGCAAAGAAGCTAGGTGCCCTGACAATCGGCATTGTCACGCTGCCTTTCACCGTTGAAGGCAAGAAACGTATTGAAAATGCACAGTACGGTCTTGATCGTATGGCTGCTGTTGCAGATACGCTCATTGTAATTCCAAACGATAAATTGCTCGAGCTTGCCCCCGAACTGCCCCTGCATACGGCATTCAAGGTTGCAGATGAAATCCTAACAAATTCAGTGAAAGGCATTGCCGAGTTAATTACCACATCAGGCCTAGTCAATTTAGACTTTGCAGATATCAAGGCAGTAATGTCCAATGGGGGCGTCTCGATGATCGGTATTGGCGAATCAGATTCTGCTCACAATCGCGCACTTGAGGCAGTCGATCGAGCCATCAACAATCCGCTACTTGATGTCGATATCAGAGAAGCAAAGGGGGCGCTCGTTAATATCATTGGAGGACCTGATATGTCGCTTAACGAATACAAAATTGTCATGGAAGAACTGGGAAATAGAATTTCAGCGGATGCAAAAATCATCTCCGGGGCTCAAATCTCTGCAGACATGGAGAAATCAATCAAAGTGTTGCTTATTCTCACCGGGGTACAAAGCACTCAAATACTGGGTACAACAATTGACTACGGGAAATCATCAGGAACGCTAGGTAGCGAATTAGGCATTGATTTTGTTGAAAATTAGAGCGATTAATTTAAAAACACTCAGCCGTTCTCTAGAATATGCATCAAAGAATCAGGTCTTTCTTTAACCAATCTATAAGGGTATGGCGCGTATTACGCAAACCATCTTCAGAAGAATTTCGTTTAGTTGTGAAAGTATCAGCAATCGGAGTGTTGCTCTTAGGCCTGTGCGGTTTCGTAATTTCTCTAGTGATTAAGACAATAATATGAGAAGATTTATATACCGATCAAAATCTTCATCTGTACTACTTCTATTATGTTGGGGTAGCAAGGCATGATTTACATTATCAAAGTCACCACAAACAAAGAAGACAAAGCAATCGAGATGATCACTGACAAGGCTGTTAAGAAACAACTTGCAGTGTACGCCATTGCACGCCCTCATGGTCTACGTGGATATGTTATTCTTGAAGCTGCAGATCGTGACGCTGCAGAAGATGCAGTCTTTAATTTGCCCTACGTAAAGGGGATCATTGGCAAAACCGTAACTTTTGAAGAAATCAAAAATATGTTACAACCTGAAGTGGAAGATTACAATATCGAGATTGGAGACATTGTAGAAATGATCGCTGACCTCTTCAAGAAAGAAAAAGGCAAGGTTATCCGCGTCGATAAACAGAAGCGGGAAGTTGTCGTATCCTTGTTAGGTGCCGCCGTTCCGATTCCAGTAACCGTCAAAATGGACAACATAAGAGTTATAAGGCGTGAAAACGACCCCGAGACTCAAGGAGAAGAATCTAATGATCGTTAAAATGATTGTCGAAGGTGGCGCAATGAAGCCGGGTCCAACAGTAGCACAGCAGTTGGGACCAACAGGCGTTAATCTGGGTAAGCTTATACAAGATGTCAATACCGCAACCGTTGGCTTCAAAGGCATTAAAGTTCCTGTCGAGATTGACGTCGATGCAAAGACTAAGCATTTTACTATTCGTGTCTTCTCACCTCCAGTTGCAGAACTTATCAAGAAAGAGCTTGGTACTGACAAAGGCTCAGGACAAGCTGAGAAAATGAAAATCGGAAATTTAGCAATTGAACAAGTTATTTCTATCGCGCATACAAAGCTTCCTAACATGCTTGCAAAAGATTTGAAGGCAGCAGTCAAGCTTGTTGTCGGTAGCTGCGTTTCACTTGGCGTTATGGTAGAGGATAAAAATGCCAAGGAAGTTAATGCAGATATTGATGCTGGAGTGTATGATAAGGAAATCAAGGCAATCAAGACTGAAGTATCTGCAGATAAGAAAGAACGATTGATGCGTACATTCACCACTGTCCGTTCCAAACAGGAAGCAGCCAAGGCAGCAGAAGAAGCCGCGAAGTTGGCGGAAGAAGCCGCGAAAGCCGCAGCTGCAGTTGCCGCACCAGTCGCAGGCGCAGTACCAGCCGCAGGAACACCAGCAGCAGCCGCTGCCGCAGCTACGCCAGCAGCAGCGAAAGATGCAAAGGCCGCAGAGAAGCCTGCGAAGAAGAAATAATTTTTACGACGATCAAGTTACTTCAGCAAGTATATATTTTGGATTCCTTTTTGTTTGTTATGAAACGTTATCTTGTTACTGAAGAACTGAAAAATGCCTTGAGAACCAGTGATTATAGCTTGTGTCGAATAGCAAAGATGTTAGGTTTCGAGATTAAGAATTTTTTATTCGTCAACCGAACTATCAGTGAAAATCATTTAGGGGCGATATCGAACTTACTTAATCGATCTTTTAGTTTGCCCGAGGCAGTTATGAATTACGAGCGAAACCTTGGAAAATATGCCCATAGCCAGCCGATTACTAATCAACTAAAAAAAGACGAAGATTTAGCAGAATTTATTGGAATTATGCTCGGGGACGGACATTTTCATAGGGGCGGAGTAAAAATTGCGTTTGATAAAAGAAATACGAAATATATGGGTTACGTAGGCGTACTTTTCAAAAGAATTACCGGGGCCGACTTAAGACCTTACCTAGTTAAAACGACGAACCAAGGGTATCTTTATTTTTATAGCGCGAAATTGGCTGAAGAGTTGACTAGCTTTGGCCTTGTCCAAGGAGATAAAATCAAAAACAATGTCGGAATTCCGGATTGGATAAAGGGCGAAGAAATGTACGCAAAGCGATGTATACGAGGCCTTATTGATACTGATGGTTGCATCTATGTCTGCAAAAGAGAAAAGCAGAGATATGTCAAATTTACTAATTTTAATCGTAGATTACTTGAAGAATTTAGAGACTT